>JAYWEB010000060.1:0-5687 GCA_043779575.1 Chthoniobacter sp.
GCGGCACTCACGGCGACGCGCTTTTTACCAATCAGTGGATAGGCTCCCCCGCCAAAGCTGAGGATGGGGCCGCGCAGGCCGGTCGATCCCTCCCACCAGCGATTATTCCACACCTCCTTAAACATCGTGTTGGAGGAAACGGTCACGGGCGTCGTCGGGAATTCCAGATCCTTGCCATCGAGCTTAAACTTGTCGCCGAAAGTGATTTCAAAGGAGAGATTCTCCACGAGCGGAATGTATCCTGGACTTACTTTGAAAGGCTCGAAAAGGAAGGCCGCCTCAATCGCCTTTTCGCCCTTCCCTAGGGCAATTTTTTTGGCTCCGTTAATATCGCCCTGCTCCGGTTCGGTGCTTTTATCCTGCCCGCAGATGAGATGGAATCCGATTTGGGAAATCATATAGGCACGGCCAAAGCCCATGGTCGTTGCGCTCTTGCTGGTGATCTTGATCGGCGTGACCTGACCGTTGGCGTTAAAAGGTGAGGTTACCTGCGGGTCTTGGAGATTCGCGCTGCGGATATAGTCAAAGATTTCCGTGAGCACCTGATCGCGGTCCGCACCCCATTTGGCAACACTGGCAAACTTTCCGCCAAATCCCGGAATGTCCCGGTCCGTCAGCCCCTGCAGGTAGGAGTAAAGCAACTGGTTGCGCGGCTGGCCATTGGCGTCCTTCAGGTTCCAGTCGGCGATGTCGCTCGTTGCATCGGAGCGTTGGAAATAGAAGGTTTGCGCTGCTGCGGCACTGGTGCCGGGAAGGGTGCAGCAGAAGGCCGAAAGGTTGTCATAGGGGCTGCGAAACTTCGGCACTTGCGGATCGCTATGAATCGGCCAGATCGAAATTCGCGGCAAGCCGAAAAGGTTGACTTCAGGGGCGCGACTATTGGCGGTGAGAAAGAAGCGGCTACGTTTCAAGGCTTCTGCATCGACCGTCCCATTCAGGGTGTTCACAGAGCGGTCTGGCTTGAAAAGGAATTCATCGACCGAGGCAAACAACCGGTCGGAATCCAAGGGGACGGCAGCGCTGCTGGCCACGCTCTGCGTCGCCGCTTTGCTTCCGCCCCACTCTATGCGAGGCAAGGCTTCGTAGATGGCCTGTTTCTGCAAATTCGTCAGGATGGCGTTGGGGAAAAAGACCGGACTTAGCGCCGTCGAGTAGGGGTGCCCAGGAAAGCGCTGAAACTCATTCTGGGCCGGTTGGAACTTGCCATAGTCCAAGTCTTTCTTACCCATGGCGTGGGGAGTATCCCATGGCGTCGGCTCAGACGCGGTGTTGATGTTGATCTTGCATGTTTCATCGTCCGTCCAGAAAGCGACCCGCCCGACGATCGGGTTGCTCGCGGAGGGCAGCTTGTAGGCCGGAGCACCTTTCCAGGTGGCCTTCTGCTCGGTGGTATCGAAGCCCGTGGGTGCCGTCAGGGTGCCGTCCTTGAGCACGTAGAGCCATTTCACCGGCATGGGCAGGCGGGCGGCGGTGTCGCTGCTGCTCACGGCCACGGCCACACCCGCGACATTGGCGGTGCCGATCTTGCCCGTATAACTGAAACCCTCGACCGGGGAGTTGCTGCCCGCGCCCGCCGCCCTCGGGTCAATGATGGGAAAGACCGGATAGGTCAGGGTCGGATTGCTTGAGTTGGAAACGAGAACCGGGGTGTTCAGGTCGGCGAAAAGCCCCGGCATGGTATTCCATGCAGGATCCACGTCGGATCCGGGCGTGAAGCTCTGTATCTGGGACTTGGTAACGATCATGTTCTCCGAGGAATACAGCTTGAAGTAACTGACCGGATCGCCGGAGTCATCGTAGGTGCGGATCATCCCCGGCTGCGAGGCCCAGGCCAGTTTGCTGCCCTTGGTCGTGGCGTCGCGGATTTGACCCATGACGGTCTGCACGGCGGAGTCCGCGAGCTGGCGGGCATTGGTGCCCGCGGCATAGCTTTTGGAGGCTGTCAGTTCCGTGGTGACACTGGCAAAGAAGGCAATCACCAGCACGGAGATGAGGACGAGAAAGGCGAGTACGAGGACCAGCGCGATGCCTCGCTGGGCATGAGGCTGTGCGGCCAATGGCTTAATGCTCATGGATGGGTCACTTGGTCTGCTCGCGGCTCCACTTGGCACCTTTGATACTGACATTGGTGGTGAAGACCCGGTAGGTCAGTGCCGGCTTGCTCGTGACGAGGTTCGTTTGCAGGGTTTGCAGATCTTTGGCATAGCCCGGACTCGCTGGATCCGCAGTGCTGCCCACCGTGGTAAAGAGGCCGGATAAACCGAGCGCCGTAGGCATGGTGGTGGCCGTTCTCTGGAAACGGCTGAAGGAGGCCTCCTCCACAGCGATCATGGTGACCTGAATGACCGGTGGAAGTTGGTTTTTCGGGTTGAGGTTCTTGTCGTTGAGCGTCGTCATGCCTGTCCCCGTGGAATCGTAGAGGTAGCTGGGTGCGAGCGACCCATCTTTGTAATTCCCCGCCGTTTGATCGTCGGGCGTCAGCTTTGGAAGGATCACCAAAGCGATGATGTTTTCCGCCAGGACACGGGCGGGCTGGGGCTTTTCCGCGAAGGGTTTAAGGAACCAACTCCGACTGGTGTAAGCGGAATTTCCACCGACCCCCACTTCCTCCTGATAGATGGTCATCTTTTCTGAGGGTTGCATCATTTCCATCAGCCGGAAACGATAGCGGTTGGGCATGATCTGGGTAGTTACAAAAGAGGGGCGCAAGTCCTGGTCATCGCCGAATTGCACAAAGTAACCCCACGTATTGAGGAGGTTTTCCATGCGTGAATAAGCGGTTGTATTGGCGACAAACCCGAGTGGTGCCTGGAAAAAAACTGCATGGCCGGGACATGTACCCGGAAGTCCGAGGGACGCCGCCGGTCCGCTGATAAACCGCAACTCCGACTGCCGCCCGTAGCGGGCGGGCACGAAGCCGGAGGCATTGCCCGGCCTCCGGGCATTGCCGCTGGCGTCGAAGTAGTCCCAGTAGGTATTGAGCGTGGCCTGGCTCAGGCGCCGGGTGATGGCCTCGAAGCCTGTCCGGGCCCCGCGAAACTGTTCGGCGCGGGCCGTGGTGGTGACCCAGGTTTTCCGGGTGGCATCGGTGATCGTCACCAGCAGCAGCATGAGCAGCGTGATGATCGCCACGGACACCATCAGCTCCACGAGGGTGAAAGCCGTCCGTCCACGAAGGCAACATACGGCGGACTTCATTGGTTGCGGGCGACGAGCGCCGGAAAGGTGAGGCAAACGACCGCGTTGGTCCTTGCCCGATCTGCGGCATAAGCCCCGGTCCACAGGTTGCGCAGCGGTTTATCCTGCGCGTCGGAAGCGTCGAGCGAGAGGGCTAGTTCCTGATTGCCGGGGTTATTCGCCACCTGCACGGTGATCACGGCGAGATGCACATTGTCGCCATTGGCGGTTCCGGTTTTCGGCATCGCGGTGGCTGGATTGATGCGCGTATTGACGTGATAAATCGCGAGGCGCTTGCTCGCCGCCGGCAGTTCTCCACCCTGGTCATCGAAGTAGCGTTCGGCTTTCCGCCCGGTCTGATTGGTCCCGGCGATGGGCTTGCCGCTCGCGTCTTTCAGGAGTTCGGCAAAATCCGCCTGCTGGGCGTCATTGATGATCCGTTGGGCGATTTGCGCGCCCACGGACGCATTCATGGCCTGCCGCGAGATCCCCAGGCCGGTGGGCAGCATCCCGAAGATGGCGACAAACGCGAACGCGACCACCCCGATGGCCAGCACCACCTCGACCAGACTGAAGCCATTCTGGGCAATGGCCCGTGGCAGAACGGGGCGTCGCCAAGGGGGGATTCGCGAAGGCAGAACTGGATTGCTGGGACGCTGCGGGTTCATTTTGGGTGCATCACTAGGTGATTACACAACCCACTCCGTCAATCACACTTTCGACACTTGCTCCAGAAAACTCCCGACGCTCGCGCGCCACGGGGCGGCGGCGTTGACG
This sequence comes from Chthoniobacter sp., assembly GCA_043779575.1. Lineage (GTDB taxonomy): Bacteria > Verrucomicrobiota > Verrucomicrobiia > Chthoniobacterales > Chthoniobacteraceae > Chthoniobacter. The sequence goes on from JAYWEB010000060.1 coordinate 3,955, forward strand.
ACGAGGTAGGCGTGGCCGGCGGTGGGGAAAACGTGGAACGTCCCGCTTTTTCCCGAGCGCCGTGGCGATGAGGCGGGCGCGGGCGGAGAGTGCGTGGGAAAAAACCTGCCGTCATCCGCCGCGCGATCTGCCAGCTTTCCCGCATGTCCGCGGAAAAATCGCCCCCACTCATCGGCATCGGTCATCGCGGCGCGCGGGGGCACGAGCCGGAGAATACGCTGTGCAGCGTGCGCCGGGCGCTGGCGCTCGGGGTGCAGGGCATCGAGATCGACGTGCGGCTGGCGGACGGCGAGCTGATCGTCCTGCACGACGCCACGCTCCAGCGCACCACGAACGGGCGCGGCGCGGTCGCCCGGAAAACCTTTGCACAACTGCGGGCGCTCGATGCCGGCGCCGGCGAGCGCATCCCGACGCTGCGCGAAATTTTCGAGACGGTGGAGCGCCGCGCTTTCATCAATGTGGAGCTGAAAGGCCGCGGCACGGCGCGGCGGGTGGAGGCGCTGATCGCCGAGTTTGTGGAGCAGCGCGGGTGGGCGCACGCGGACTTCCTGGTGTCGTCGTTTCATCGCGGCGAGCTGCGGGCGATCGAAGACCCGCGCATCCCCATCGGGCTGCTGCTCACGCGGCCTTCGCGCCTCTACTCGCTGAGTGCGCGGCGGGTGCGGGCGGGCGTGGTGAGTCCGGCGCTGCGCTTCGTCACGCGGCGCTTTGTGGAGGATGCGCACCGGCGCGGGCTGCGGGTTTTCGTCCACACGGTAAATGAGCCGCGCGATCTGGCGCGGATGCGGGAGTTCGGTGTCGATGGCGTGTTCACAGATTTCCCCGAGCGCGTGCCGCGGGAGTGAGGCGACGGGATTTCCAGCCGCGGCTCGGTGTGGAAAACTGCCCGCTCATTCTAAACGCAATTCCCGGCGGGCGAAGGTGGGCGCAATCCTGACGGTGCGCGGGCGGAGGCGGTCCGGTGAAAAGTGCGCGCCAACCCTCCCGCCGCCTCCCCCACTTGGAGGGCGTCTAAAAAATCATCGTGCTCTTGCTCCTGCTCCTGCTCTTGCTCCTGCTCCTGCTCCTGCTCTTGATCCTTCGACAGCGAGGGAAGGGATCAGGATCAAGAGCAAGAGCAGGAGCAGGAGGGAAGAGCGCACGCGGACGGCTTTTTTCGACGCCCTCTAATAAAATCCCACCCACACCCGTCCTCCACCCAGCAACCCTCTTTTCCTCACCATGAACCTCCGCCTTTCACTCCTCACCTGCTTTCTCGCCACGCTCGCCAGCGCCGTCGTGCCCGCGCTGGCGAAACGGGCCGCACCCGCGCCGGTCGCGCCGGTCACGCTCGGCGAGGTGGAGTATTCCGTGCCGCTGTGGGAGATGGGGTGGGTGGTGGCGACAGATGTGAAGACACGCAAGGAACTGTGGCGCGTGCGCGTTTACGAAGTCCCGATCAACCCGGCGCTGGAGGCCGACGTGCAGCACGTTTTCATCAAGGCGCTGGTCCACGAAGGCGGCGTGCTGATCGTGACCAATGAAAAGGGCGACAGCTACGCGCTCGATCCGGCGACGCGAAAGGTGACGAAGCGCAAGTAGCGGAGCGGTTCGCGGATTTGCGCCGCGCGGAATTTTCCGCCTCGCCAGCGCGCCAACCGCGGGTAGCCTCCGCGCATGCGATACCTGACTCCCCGCGTTCTTCTCGCCGCGCTCACGCTGCTCGCCGCCGCCTGCTCCTCGCCGCGCCCGCT
>JAYWEB010000061.1:0-5682 GCA_043779575.1 Chthoniobacter sp.
GTCAACAATCCTGAATACGCGCGGCAGCGCGTCATCCTCGGGGATCGGGTCATGGCCGATGGCCAGCTCGGGCCGGTGGGCAGTGGCGTGGAGGCTTTGGGCATCAAGCACATCCGCGATCAGTTTCTCGATGCGACCGTCACGCGGGAAAAGGCGATCACGTCATCGCTGGAGGCGCAAAAGAGCGCCTTGGATCGGGCCGAGGCCAATCTGGGGGAACAAATCGATCGGTCTGCGGATTCCGCTTTCGTCGGGGACACGGGGAAGTCCGCGAACGGGATCTCGTCCGCGATGGGTGCGTTTTTCACGGCGTTCGACCATCTCTCGGCGAGCCCGACAGATAACGGGGCGAAGCAGGTTTTGCTCAACAAGGCGGAGGGTCTGGTGGACAAGTTCAATTTCGCAGACAAGCGCTTGCAGGGAGTGCAAAATGACCTGACCTCGGAGGTGACCACGGCGGTGGATAGCGTGAACTCGGTGCTCAAACAGATCGGCGACTTGAATGGCGCGATCGCCCAGTTTGAGGTGGGCAATCCGGAGTCGGCGCTGGAGCTGCGCGATCAGCGCCAGGCGCGGCTGGAGGAGCTGGCGGGTTACATGGATTTCGAAGCGCGGACGATTCCTGGAGGTGCGGGACAGATTCAGGTCGTGGCTCGGGACACTACCGGCAGCGATGTGATGCTGGTGAATAAGAAAGCGGTGCTGGGAGGCTTGAGCTTTGACGGCATCCAGATCAGCGGCGGTGCTCCGTCCACCGTCCTGGGCCTGCAGGGAGGCTCTTTGAAAGGTCATCTGGCGGCGCGCGACGGAGTGGTCCAGCAGCTTCGCGATGATCTGAAAGTGACGGCGGGCCAAATCACTGTGGCGGTGAACGCGGCTTATTCGCCGACGGGCGCGAATTTTTTCCAGGCGGCACCGGCGACGGGGCTGCTGGGGCTCGATCCCACGCTTTCCTTCAGCACGCTGAAAACAACGGTCACGACAAATGCCGGAGCCAATGAGATCGCATTGGCGGTCAGCGACGTAGCGCGGAAGAAGTTTGCGACCGGATCGGGCGACCTCATCGACGGTACGATCAGCGCTTTCTACAATCGGACGGTCAGCGGGCTCGGTCAGTCCCTCGCCGGACTCGATGCGAAGATCGGGGATCAGCAAATCGTGCAGAAGATGCTGACCAACCAGCGTGACTCCGTGAGTGGCGTTTCGATGGACGAAGAAATGGCGGACCTGATGCGCTTTCAACGCTCCTATCAAGCGTCAGCGCGCGTCGTCCGCGTAATGGATGAACTGCTCGACGGCCTCGTGAACGGGCTGATCCGCTAACTGACGAAAGCCATGCGAGTTCCCAATAACAGCTTTTCCGGCACGCTGGTTGCACAGTTACAGAAGCTCAGTGAAAAGCAGTCGATGCTCCACAATCAGGCGGCGACGGGGCAGCGGATCGCCGATCCGAGCGACGACCCGGCGGCTTTTACCCGCGTGCTGCAACTGCAGGAAGAAAAGCAGCAGATCCAGCAGTTCGCGAAGAATAACAACCGGGCGCATGACATCAGCCAGTCGAGCTTTACGGTGATCGAGCAATTCAAGAATCTGTCCGATCGCGCTGGGGAGCTGGCGGTGCTGGGCTCGGGCGTGACAAGCAGCCAAGGGTGGGCCTATGCGGCCGAGGCCGAGCAAATGATCGAGCAGGCGGTGCAATTTGGAAATACCCAGTATTCCGGCGAGCACCTGTTCGGCGGGACTAAGAGTGATGTGCCTCCTTTCACCGCGACCCGCGACGCCGCGGGAAAGATCACCTCCGTCAGCTATACCGGCGCCGCGGCTGGCGCGGAGTTCCGGATTTCGGAGGGAGCTAAGGCCTCGCCTTTCACGAGTGGGTCGGAAAATCAGCGACTGGCGGACTTTATGAACAACCTCGTGTCCCTGCGCGACGCCCTCCAGAGCACCTCTGCGAGCGCGGTCCAGGCGGTGCGGCCGAGCCTGGAGACGAGTGAAAGCGGCTTGCTTTTCACGCTGAGCAGCATTGGAGCAAAACAGTCGCGGCTCGAAGCGAACGCGGCCCAGAATGAGGCGAGGTTTGCCGAGCTGGACAAGCTGACGGGAGCGGAAACGGATGCGGACCTTTCGCAGGTCGTGGTGAAGCTTACGCAGGCGCAGACGGCGTATCAGGCGGCGCTGCAAAGCGGATCGAAGATCCTCAACATGTCGCTGCTGGACTACGTCCACTAGCGGCTGGGAGAAATGCCTGCCGCTGCGGGGGCGGGCATCCTCTCGTTGGCAAGTGCTGCCGAGGATGAGGATGGAGTGTGGGAGTCCGGGGTGCGCTTTTTCGGGGGAAATTTGGAGGAAGGTGCCTCATTTTTGCGAAGTTCCACCGCGGATCACAGGGTTGGCATGGGTTCCGCTATGGATGGGAGGCACCATGAAACTCACCACCGCTGCTCTCTTCACGCAGTCCTCCATCGAGAGGATGCAGATCGAAGTCCCTTTCGGCCTGATCGGGCTCGCGAACTTGCGACGCTTTGAACTGACGTTTGTCGAGGGCGGATGGCCCTTTGTGCAAATGAAGTCGGTGGGTGATGATGAGTTGACCTTCATCGCGATCGATCCGCGGGGTGTCATCCCTGGGTATGAACTCGAACTCAACGATGAGGACGCCGAGACCCTCGGGCTCGACGACGCCGACGACGCGCTGGTTTATAACATCGCCACGGTTTACTCCACCCAGCCGCAATATGTGACGGCGAATCTCATTGGTCCGGTCGTGGTCAATCGGCGGACGTTGATCGGCAAGCAGGTGATCATCGCCAACAGCGACAAGTATTCGACGATGTATCCGCTGATCGACGAGCGGCCCGCCCAGGCGGCCTAACGCCACCGCAATGCTCATCCTCAGTCGGAAGCTCAACGAGAGTATCATGATCGGAGACGAAATCGAAATTCGCATTGCCCGGATTGAGGGTGACTTTGTGAAAATCGGCATCGCCGCTCCCCGGAATATCACCATTTACCGCAACGAGATCTACCAACAGATCCGGACCAATAACCTTTCGGCGGTCTGCCCAGACGGGGGCCCGCTGCCCAAACTCAAACTGTCCACGCCCCGCAACTAATACTGAAACAGCACCATGACCATTAACACGAACCTCAGCGCCATTTCCGCCGCCCGGAATTTGAACAACAGCCAGGAGATGCTCACCAAGTCTCTGAACCGGCTCAGTTCGGGATCCCGGATTGTGAGTCCTTCGGACGACGCCGCCGGCCTGGCGGTGGCCGAGAAGATGGAGGCGCAAAACCGCCGGCTCGGAGCGGCTTCGATCAACGTGCAAAATGCCGTTTCTTACATCCAGACCGCGGACGGTTTTATGAGCAGCATGAGCAAGGTGCTGACGCGCATGAGCGAGCTTTCGATGATGGCCAAGGACGTCACGAAGAACACGGGGGACGTGGCTTTGTATCAGGAGGAGTTCAAGGCATTGCAACAGCAGTTGCAAGACACGATCGGCGGCGGGGCCGTGACAAATCCTCTGGGGACGTTCAATGGCATCACGCTTTTCGTGCCGAATCCCGCCGGTTTGACGGTGACAATCGGCGAGGGCGTGGGCCAGGAAATGAATATCGGTGATACGGATTTGCAGGGTGGGGCGATGGGTGTGCTCCTGGCGCAGACGGCACCTCCGGCGTTTGATGTCTCGGTGACTTCCGCGACGGGCGCGCAGAAGCTCGTTGATGCCATTCAGCATGTGGCTACGGAGCGGGCGACGCTGGGTGCCTCGCAGTCGCGGCTGGAGGTGGCGGCGACCACGCTGAGCATTGAGCGGCAAAACATTGAGTCCGCGATCTCGCGCATTCGTGATGTGGATGTCGCCCAGGAAAGCACGACCCTCGCGAGGAATAACATCCTCGTGCAGAGCGGCACGGCGATGCTGGCCCAGGCCAATCAGATGCCGCAGTCGGTGCTCAAGCTCCTGCAGTAGGCCGCCGGTTACTTGGGGGCGCTGGATGCGTCCCGGTATTCGTTCAGCTTGTTGCGCAGGGTGCGGATGCTGATGTGGAGCAGGGTGGCGGCCTGGGTGCGGTTGCCGCCGGTGTGTTCGAGGGTGCGGAGGATGTGCGCTTTTTCCACTTCGGGAAGCGAAAGCAACGGTTCCGCAGGGCGGACCGCTTCCACAGATTCATGGGTGCGATTCATCGTGCCCGGAGGTGGAAGGCCGAGGGCGCCGGATTGCACTGCGGTGCGTGGCCCGGTGCGGAGGACGGCGCGCGCGATGGCAGTCTGCAACTCATGCACGTTGCCGGGCCATGGGTGGGCGTGGAGCAATTCCAGAGCTTCTGCGGAGAATCCCGGCGTGACGAGGCCGTGCTGACGGGCGAGGCGTGCCAGGAAGTGCGCGGCGAGTGGGGCGATGTCGGCGCGGCGTTCGCGGAGGGGCGGCACGGCGAGCGGAAAGACGCTGAGCCGGTAGTAGAGATCCTCGCGAAAGAGGCCGTCGGTGACCGCTCGGCGGAGATCGCGCTGGGTCGTGGCCAGCAGGCGGACGTCCACCTTGATCGGCTTCGCGCCGCCCACGCGCTCGAACTCACGGTCTTGCAGGAAGCGGAGCAGCTTGGCTTGAAGATGCAGCGGCATTTCGCCGATCTCCGAGAGCAGGAGGGTGCCGCCATCGGCGAGTTCGAGCTGCCCCTCGCGACGTTCGGTCGCGCCGGCGAAGGCTCCTTTTTCGTGACCGAAGAGCAGGCTTTCGAGAAAGCCCGGCGCCACCGCGGCGCAGTCCACGGCGAGATAAGGCGACGGCGCCCGGCCGCTCGCGCGATAGATCTCGTGCGCGACAAGGTCCTGCCCGGCACCAGGCTCGCCCTGGATCAGCACGGTGGCCTCGGTCGGGGCGATTTTTCGCAGCCGCGTGCGCAGCCCCCGGAGCGCCGCGCTTTCGCCGATGAGGTCGGTCGAAGCGCTGCTCTGCGCGGTGAGGCGTTCGCTGACTTTGAGCACTTGCTGGTAGTTCTCGGCCTTCTTTACGAGGACCTCGATCTGACTCAGCGAAAATGGCTTGATGAGGTAGTCGAAGGCTCCGTGACGCATGCACTCGACGGCGGTTTCGACCGTGCCGAAGCCGCTCATCATAATGGTCAGCGGGCGGTCGGGCTGCTTGGCGATGAGTCCGAGGAGTTCCGTGCCGTCGCCATCGGGCAGGCGGACGTCGAGGAAGATCAGGTCAAAGGAATCGCGCTTGAGCAGCTTTTCCGCCGAACGCAGGGTGGCGACGGCGGTGACGCCGTAGCGTTTGCCGCGGAGCAGTTCTTCAAAACTTTTTCGGATGATGGGCTCGTCATCGATGACGAGCACTTTCTCAATGGCCATGGGTGGGTGGCCCGGAGGGTTGCCTTTCCGAGCTGCGCGGCATGGTAGCCATGCGCTCCGCCGCGGCAATGCTCTTCCGACCGCCGACTAAAACTGGCGGTAAATCCGCTGCACCTGCGCGGCCGCCGCCGGAGCCGCGCCGACGGTGGGCGAGGGCTTCGGCTGCAGGGCGGTTTTGAGCAGGAGTTGCTCATTCTCGCGATCGAGAAGGAGCGTTTTGAGAATGATCTGCTGCACTTTTTCCATCGCCCCTCGCAGCTCCGGCGTGAGGCTCTCGCGGAGCCGGGCGTGGTCGCGGACGGTTGCGAGCGAAGCGGTGA
>JAYWEB010000062.1:0-14376 GCA_043779575.1 Chthoniobacter sp.
CGGCGAAACTCCGTTCAGAATGACCGTGTTTTTTCAAACTGAACCACTGCCAAACGCTGCTTTCATCAGCGCTTCCTTAGCTGAAGGAGAGCTTCGTCACGCCGGCGGCGGCGGCGGCGTTGAGCACGTCCACGATGCGCTCGTGCCGGGTCTGCGGATTGGGGCGGATGATGACCGGATCCTTGCCGCCAAATTGCTCGATGATGTTCTTCAGCGAATCGCGCAGCGCGCCGAGATTTTTGTCCGCCGGGGTGCCGAACGCTTGATTGTTCATCGTCACCTGACCCTCGGCGGAGATGTCGATCAGGAGGAGCGTCGGCGGCGGCCCCTCCGCCTTTAACCCGCTCGGCAGGGCAATGTTCAGTTCCCTTTCGTTGACCTGCTGGCCGGACATGGCCATGAAAAAAACCATGAGCACAAAAACGACATCGACCATCGGGGCGATTTGAAAGCCCATGTCGCCATCTTCGGAGCTTACGGATCCAGACATGTGTCAGTGAAAGGTGAGGGGTTGGTGAATCATGGCGCGGCTTTGGGCGCGGGCGGCTCGCTGCCATCGTCCTTATCGACGACGGAGAAGGTGACTTTGCCGACTCCGGCCTGGCCGGCGACGACCATGATCGAGCGCAGGTAGTCATAGCGGACGTTGCGATCCGCGCGAATGAGGATCCGGGTTTCGGGAGCGGCTTTGACCGCGCTGGCGAGCAGCGCGGCGAGCTGATCCGCGCGGTCGAATTTCTGTTCGGAAACCTCGATGCTGCCGACGTCGCTCAGCGGACTCCAGAGCACGTTCACGAGCACCTCGCCGCCTTTGGGCTTGGCCCGTTCCTTTGCGTCCTTGGCCACCGGCAGGATGACGCCCTCATTGACCTGGAGGATTTCCGCCGTGGTGATCGACATGAAAAAGACGAGCAGCACGAGCAGGATGTCGATCATCGGCGCGATCTGGAATTCCGGGTCCTCCTCGGGCACGAGGCGCGTCTGCCGGCGCGCGGCCTGGGAATGGGAGGTGTGGGCCATGGCCGGAAAAAATTCAGACCGCCCAGTCGAGCGTGGTGCCGCAGTGCGGGCAGGGATTCACGCCGGGCGTGACCTCGCCGTTGCAGACGGGGCAGGCGGTGGAGAGGGCGATGGAAACTTTGCGCACGCCGGGATTGTAGCCCGCCGCGGGGGCGCCGGCGTCGAAATTTTCCCCGATCTGGACGCCCGCGAGTTCGTCGTAGGGAATGTCGAGCAGCAGGTTGTTTACGACATCGTCGGCATGCACGATGCACATCTGGGAGACGTTGCGGAAGACATAGTAGGCGACGAAGGCCGGGATGGCGATGAAGAGGCCGCTGGCCGTGGCGAGGAGCACTTCGCCGATCTTGCCCGCGAGGACGCCGGGGTTGCTCTTGATACCGAGCGCGGCCATCGCCCCCATCATGCCGATGACCGTGCCGAGCAGCCCGATCATGGGGCTGATGACGCCGATGACCGAGAGGTAACTGTTGCGCGTGCGGAGCACCGTGGCCTCGCGCAGACCGTATTCGGAGACGGCGTTTTCCACCGCTTCCTTGCCGCGCCCGAGGCGGCTGAGGCCGGCTTTGAGGACGTTGGCGAGGTAGTTCTTATTGGCCGCGCAAGTGGCCCACGCTTCCTGATAGTTCCCGGCGGCGAGCGTCTGCTCGAGGGCCTGGACGAGCGGCGGCGGGGCCAGCTTGTCCTTCCGGAGGGACATGATGTTTTGAATGATGAAAGTCACCATCGTGACCGAGGTGCCGATGATGCAAAGCCAGATGAACTGAATCAGAATGCCGCCATTCTTGATCATCTGGAAGACGCTTTCCTGGTGCGGACCTTCCGCCGCCGGTTCGTCGCCCTCGGCCAGGCCGGTGGCGCAGATCAGGCAGAGGGTGGCGAGGAAAAGGACGAGCGGCAGATGACGGCGGAGCTTGGACGGGATCATGGTTGGTTGAAAAAATGAAAGTTAAGGAACGCTGATTTCGGGGTGCTGTTTGCGGAGATCGTCGGCTTTCTCCTGCGCCACCGCCACGGCCCCGCGATCATGGTGGAAAATCGTGACGGTGCGCAAATAATCTTCCAGCGCGCCGGCCAAGTTGCCTTCCCCTTCCTTGATCTGCCCGCTGACCAGAAACGCTTGGCTGTAGGCGGACCCGTTGGCGACAACGGGGGGCTTTTCCTTGAGCGCGGCGTCCATGATCGGCCCGAGCTTCTGCTTCGCGACCGGAAGGTTCTGTTTCGCCATGGCGATCCGCGCCCCGATGACCTCGCCCTGCGCCGAGGCGCCGGTCGGGTAGGCTTTGGTGAACGCCCCGTATTCGATCTCCGCCCGCGCCGAGTCCTTCAGCGCGAGGTGGATTTCCACGAGCAAGGCGGCCGCCTGCTGCGCCCACGGCGACCCCGTCCCAGGGAGGCCGCGGAAGCGATCGGCCACACTTTTCACCAACCCCAGCGCCTTGCCGTAGTCCTTGGCCTGATAGGCCTGATAACCCGCCGTCCATTCCGGCGGCGCGGCCATCCGGACATCGGAAATTTGGGCCAACTGGAACGGGCGATCCCCCGCGTCCGTCCGGACGACGAGCGCCGAACCGCTCACCGAAACCACCTTCAACCGCTGCGTCACCCCCCCGACGATGACATCGGCCTCCTGCTGGCCAAACGCTCCCGCCGCGAGCAGGAAAACGCTGCTCCCGGTAAATAGGAGTTGCTGGAAATAGGCGGGAAAACGTAGCTTCATCGGCTCGGCGGGCGGCAAACTAGTGACGCCCCCCGGCGAACGCAACCTCGAAACTTTCCACCATGTTCAACCACTTCATCCGGCGCTATCAGCAGCCGCTCCTCATCATTTTCACGGTCCTCATTATCGTCGCTTTCATGGGATTTTTCGACCGGAGCGGGATGATGGGAAAAATGGGCAACGAACACTCGGCGACGATCTACGGACGCCCGGTGACCCAGGTGCAGATGCAGCGGGAGGGGCGGAAATTTTCGCTGGCGCAAAAGCTGGGCGTGCAGGAGCTGCTGAAGTCGGTCATCGGCCAGCCGCAGAGCGAGTCCGACGCGATTGAGAACTTCATGTGGAACAACATGGTCGTCCGGCACGAGGCGGAACAGCTCGGGATCAGCGTCTCCGAGGACGAAGTGTTCGCGGGAATCCAAGGGCTCCAGGTTTTTCAGACGAGCGGTGCTTTCGATCCTAAAAAATACGGAATGATCGTGCAGACCGCGCTCCCCTCGATGGGCTTCGACGAGAAGCAAGTCGCGGAACTGGTGCGGGACGATCTGCGGCTGAAAAAGCTGAAAACACTCCTCGGCACCACGACCGCTCCGGCGCCCGCGGAGGTGCGGGCGATTTACGACCAGCGCTACCAGAAGACCGCAGCGTCCGTGGTGCGCCTGAAGCTCGACGACTTCCTCGCCGCGGCCACGGCCCCGGATGAGGATGTGCAAAAGCTCTACGCGGGGCGGAAAGAGCAGCTCAAATCCGAGGAAAAGCGCACGGTGCAGGTCGCTGGGTTTGTCCTCCCCACCACCGACAAACCGCTCGAAGGCAAGGCGCGCGCGGAGAAACTGGGCGAGCTGGGCAAGGTGGCCGAGGATTTCTCGGTGGCGATGACGGAGAAGGATGCGGACTTCGCCGCGCTCGCCGCCAAGGCCGGGGTGAAGGTGGAGGCCGTGGCCGAGTTTGCCCGGCGCGATGCGCCGCCCGCGCTCGGCGGCTCGCCGGAGGTCGTCGCGGCCGCTTTCAAGCTCACGCTGAAAGAGCCCAACAGCGACATCATCACCACCGAGCGCGGCTATTACGCGCTGCATCTCACCGGGATCAGCGAGGTGCGCCCGCTGACCCTCGACGAAGCCAAGCCGCAGCTCGTGGAGCAGCTCAAACACGAGCGCGCGCAGGAAGCGCTCCAGCTCAAGGCCACCGAGATCCGCAACAAAATCGACACCGAACTCAAGGCGGGCAAATCCTTTGCCGAAGCCGCCACAGCCGCCGGGGCGAAGGCCGAGGTCTTCGGGACGTTCTCGCAGGCCGAGCCAAAGTTCGATGGGGCCGACGCCCGCGAAGTGATGATCACCGCCTTTGACATGAAGGAGGGCGCGCTCAGCCCGTTCACCCCCACGGCCACCGGCGGCGTCCTGATCCGCGTGGACCAGCGCCCGCCGATCGACGACTCGAAATTTGCCGCGCAAAAAGATCTGCTCGCGGACAATCTCTCCCAGTTTGCCCGCGAAACGATGTTCAGCGAGTGGCTGAAAAACCGCCGCGCCGAGGCCCGCGTGGTGGTGCCCAAGCGCGGCTGACGCCCGCCGTTTTCCGCCGCGAGAAAATGGACGCGCCGCCCGAGGTCGAGGACATCTTCGACGACGCCAACGGCGAACTCGCGCTCGGCGAACTCGAAAGCGCCGCCGCCAAATACGCCCGCTGCACCGAACTCGCGCCCGACTTCTTCGACGCCTGGCACGCCCTCGGCATGGCGCTGATGAAACTCGGCCGCTACCCCGAGGCCATCGAGGCGGGAAAAAAAAACGTCGAGCTGAACCCGAACGACCAGCTCGCCTGGTCCAGCCTTTCCCTTTTCTACGTCCGCGCAAACATGATCCCCGAAGCCGAGTCCGCCGGCGCGAAAGCGAAGATCCTCGGCTGGGGCGGGAAGCTTAAAAAGGGCGCGTGAGTTTGCCCCGCCCGCGTGCTAATTTCCGCGCCATGTCGATGAAAGAAACCGTCCACCAGTGGGTTGATTCAATACCCGATGATTCGCCGGGGCTGCTCGAATTGTTTGAGCAAGCGCGGCTCGATTTGGCGATCGATCAGGCGAGGCAATCCATCGCCGAAGGACGCGGCCTGCCTGTCGAAGAAGTGATCGCGAGGTTTGAGGAAAAATGCCGACTGAAACATTCCGCGTAGAAGTCGGCCCGGAAGCGTGCGCCGATCTCTACGAAATTGAGGCTTACTGGACGGCGCAGGACGAGGCCTGGCGCGGCCAGAAATATTTCCGCGACCTGAGCAGCACGGCCCAGCGCGAACTTTCCGATCCTGCTCGCTCCCGCCGTGGCCGGTTGACCCGTGGCCCCGGCTCTCGCGGTGCCCGCGAACTCCTCGCGTTCGGCATCTATCGCATCATCTATGACATCGACGAAGCCGCCGGGTGTGTGAACGTTCTCCGCTTCTGGCACGCCCACCGCGACCATCCACCGCTCGCCTGACCATCAGCCTTTCCCATGTCCCGACCCTTTTTCATCACCACCGCCATCGACTACACCAACGGCGCCCCGCACATCGGCCACGCCTACGAGAAAGTGCTCGCCGATGTCCTCGCGCGCTACCATCGGCTGAAAGGTGAGGAGGTCTTCTACCTCACCGGCGTGGATCAGCACGGGCAGAAGGTGCAGCAGAGCGCGGAAAAAATGGGCGTCGAGCCGCAGCAATTCGTGGATGAAATCACCGCGAAATTCCGCGCGCTCTGGGCCAAACTCGACATCGGCTACACCGCTTGGGCCGCCACCACCGATCCGCTGCACAAGGAATGTGTGCGCGCCAATTTGCAGAAGCTCTGGGACGACAAGGATCCCGCGACGGGGCAGAGCCGCTGGATCTACAAAAAATCGCAGCGCGGCTTTTACAGCGTGCGGCAGGAGCAGTTCCTCACGGACAAGGAGCGCGGCCCCGACGGCCAGTTCGGCCCCGAGTGGGGCGTCGTCGAGGAGCGCGACGAGGAGAATTTTTACTTCCGCCTCACGCAAGACCCCGCGACCGGCCTGCCCGGCTGCGACCCGAAGCAGTGGCTCCTCGACTTCATCGACAAACGCAGCGCGGAAAAAAAACCGTTCGTCGTCCCCGACTTCCGCGTCGCCGAGCTGCGCAACGCTGTGGAAAAACTCGAAGGCGACCTCTGCATCTCCCGCCCCGCGTCGCGGCTGAAGTGGGGCATCCCCTTTCCCGAGACCTTCGGCGCGGGCTTCGTCACCTACGTCTGGTTCGACGCGCTCGTGAACTACCTCACCTTCGTCCCCGGCCATGACCCGCAGGCGGAAGGCGAGGTGGGGAAAGGCGAAAGGCGAAAGGCGAAAGGCGATGGCATTGACAGCGAGGTGAGCGATGCCGACTCGGCTGACGCCATCGCCCTTCGCCTTTCGCCTTTCGCCTTTTCTTCCCTCTGGCCCCCGCTCCACGTCATCGGCAAAGACATCCTCATTCCCGCCCACGGCGTGTACTGGCCGGTGATGCTGAAAGCGCTCGGCTTTGCCGACGACGAGATGCCCACGCTGCTCGTCCACGGCTGGTGGAATATATCCGGCGCGAAAATGAGCAAGAGCCTCGGCAACGTCATTGATCCCGACGCCCTCGCCGACAAATACGGCGCGGAAGCCCTGCGGTATTATTTGATGAGCGACATCGCCACGGGCAAAGACGCGGACTTTAGCGAAGAACGGTTAGTTCAGAGTTACAACTCCGCGCTTGCTAACAGCCTCGGCAACCTGCTCAACCGGTCGCTGAACATGGCGGCGAAGTATCGAGGAGGGGCAGTCGTCGCGCCTGCGGGGCTGCGTGAGTTAATCGGGTTACTTGATCGCGGGGAAACTGTGGCCGAGACAGTGGAGGTTGGCTCTCCCAAGGATCGCGTGACCCATCGCGCGGTAACGATCAATGGCATCTGGAAAGCGTATTCGGGCGAGATGGAGTGTTATGCGGTTGCTCAAGCGCTTGCCGCCGCTCAATCCATAGCCACTAGCTGTAACGAACTCATCGACCTTACCGCTCCATGGAAGTTGGCTAAAGACCCAGTGCAGGCCGCACACCTCGACGCCGTTCTTTACCACCTCGCCGAGTCCCTCCGCATCATCGCCATCCTCATCTCCCCCGTGCTGCCGCGGGCCGCGCACGGCATCTTCGATCAGCTCCAGTGGAAGCTGGACGACGCCGGGAAGGAATCCCGCTTCCGCCTCGCCGACGCGCAGTGGGGCGGCCTGCCCGACGGCCACACCCTCGGCCAGCCCACCCCGCTTTTCCCCCGCATCGAGATACCGGCGTGAAGTCGGCTCCACCGGGCTGCTCGCCCGCCTGAGCGAGGCTGAAACTTTCGATCTCGCCCGCCGCCCGCTGCGGAGCGTTGCGGGAGTGTGAGCGAGCCTCCAAGAACCCGAAAACCTCACCCAAAACCCAAAATCACACCCCTCGAACCCTGCGCTGCCTGCGCCCAAGAATCGCGCCACCGCACCCCATCGCTCGCTGAAAACGTCCGCGAGGAAAGCTTCCGCCCGCCCGCCGCTTTAATCAGCGGTTCCCTAGCGTCGTCTCCCTGAGATCCTTGATTCCGTCATTTGAGCAAATGACGGAATGGGGAGGCGTCACGAACTGCGCGGACAGAACGCTAGCAGAGGCGCGCACGGACCTTGCGGCCCTGGCTGTTCAGCCGGACGCGACCGCTTTCCAGCAGGTCGGCGACGGCGGCCACGGTTTCGCGGTTGTTCCGGCTCACGCTGCTCACGGCGAGGATTAAATCGCCGAGGCTGTAGTTGGCGCGGGTGACTTTCTTGAGGGGCTTTTTCATACTTTTTGTTGGTTGGTTACTGGACTGACAACTTTTAGCAACCGCTGTGCCACGCTCTCCAAAGTTTTACGTGGGCGGCATAGAGATAGACGCAAATTTCCCAAGTTTGTTCAACTCTTTATCAGTCAAAATCCCAGCACCACTTTCCCCTCGAATCCCCACGCTCGCCTCGGTCAATCCGCCTGAATTGCCAGCACCTCCGCCTTCGGAGCCGGCGCAGTTTGCGGTTCCCGCTGGCCTTTTTCCCCGGACGCCGTCGAAAGGAATGGCGCACCCCGCAGGACGAGTGGAAGGGTTCGATTCACCGCCGCGGGAGGGGAGCGGTTGCCCGCTCGCTGGGCATGGCCAGCGGCGATCGCCGGGGCGCGTGCCGGGATGCGCGGTGGGAAGAAGCGTTGCCATCCGTCCGCCTTCCGGGCTTTCATTTCGCGGATGTCCCTCTATCGCCGCGCGCTCGCCTATTACCGGCCTTCTCTCGGGCCGACTTTATGGGCGGCCGCGCTGACGGTGGTATCCATCGGGCTCGGTCTGCTGCGTCCGTGGCCGTTCGCCTACATCATCGACCGGGTCCTCCCGGCTGCGGCGTCGCCGACCCACCACCTCGCGGTGCTCGGCTACGATCTTTCCGCGTGGAGCCTGCCCTCGATCGTCCTGCTGATGTGCGTGCTGATCGTCGGCTTTCATCTGCTCACCGGTCTGCTCAATCTTTACACGGGCATGATTTTCCTCCGCATCGGCCTGCAGGCGATCCTCCGGCTGCGCACGGAAATCTACGCCTATCTGCATTCGCTCCCGCTCAAGTTTCACGACCAGCGCCGGAGCGCGGACTCCAGCTTCCGGGTGGCTTACGACACCCAGTCGATCCAATCGTTTTACAGCAAGGCGATCTTCATTTTTCAGTCCCTGTTTTCGATCGGCAGCACCTTTGCCGTGATGTGGCGGCTCGATGTCCAGCTCACGCTGCTCTCGCTGGCGGTGGTCCCGTTTCTCGTGGCGGTGATGTACTTTTTCGCAAAAAGCATCCGCACCGAGTCCACGGCCATCGCCGAGCGAGAAAGTGCGGTGCTGACCGTGGCGCAGGAAGGTCTGAGCTCGATCAAGATGGTGCAGGCTTTTGGCCGCGAGGATTTCGAGGTGGCGCAGTTCCGCACCAGCGCCCGCGAGAGTCTGGAGGCCAATCTGCGGCTCAATTACGTCTCGATGAAAAGCTCCCTGATCATCAGCACGTTCATCGCCGTGAGTACGGCGGTGATGTACTATGTGGGCTCGCGGCACGTGCTCGACGGGACGCTGCGCCTCGGCGAGCTGATCTGGATTTCCTCGCTCGTCCTCCTGCTCTACCAGCCGCTCGAATCGCTCACCTACGTGGCCTGGGCGCTCGAGGGCGCGAGCGCCGGGGTGCGACGTTGCTTCGAGGTGCTCGACAAGGAGGACGAGGTGAAGGAATCGCCGACCGCGCACACGCTCGCGACCGCCCGCGGCGAACTCGTCTATGAAAACGTCGCCTTCGGCTACACGCCCGAGCGCAACGTGCTCAGCGCGGTGAATCTGCGCGTCGAGCCCGGCCAGACCGTGGCGTTCGTCGGCGGCACCGGCGCGGGCAAAAGTACGCTGCTCGCGCTCGTGCCCCGCTTTTACGACCCGACCGCCGGCCGCGTGCTGCTCGATGGCCACGATCTCCGCGACCTGACGAAAAAGTCGCTCCGCAACCAGATCAGCATCGTCCTCCAGGACACGCTGCTTTTCTCCACGACCATCCGCGAAAACATCGCCTACGGCCGTCCCGACGCCACCGAGGAGCAGATCATCGAGGCGGCGCAACGCGCCCAGGCGCACGACTTCATCCTCGCGCAGCCCGACGGCTACACCTCGCAGGTCGGCGAGCGCGGCGGCCACCTCAGCGTCGGCCAGCGGCAGCGCATCGGCATCGCCCGCGCCTTTTTGAAAAACGCGCCGATCCTCCTGCTCGACGAACCGACCAGCGCGCTCGATCCGACGACCGAGGCCGCGATCATGGAGACGATGCAGGCGCTGATGCGGGGCCGCACCACGCTCATCATCACCCACCGCATCGCCACCATTCACGGCATGGAAAAGATCGTCGTCCTCGGCCAGGGCGGCATCCTCGAAGTCGGCAGCGGCCCGGAACTCGTCGCCCGCGGCGGAGCGTACGCGGCACTCTATCACTCGGCGAATCTCGGTGCCTGACCCGTCTCCCATGCAAAATTTCTCGCACCATTCTTTGCGCCGCCGGTCTTTCCTGTTTGAAAGGAGCCCATGAGCAACGTCACTGCCGACCGCCGCGTAGAGAATGACTGGTGGAAAGATCCCATCCCGCCCAACGTCTTTTGGGGCGAGGGTCTGTATCTCGAAACCGCGCAGATTTTCCGCTTCATGCGGAGCCAGCGCGCGCGCGCCGTGGAGATCGGCGATCACGTTTCCTGTTACGCCGGCGTGTCCTTTGCCATCGGCGAAAACGGCTCCTGCAAGATCGGCGACTTCTCGCTCATCAACGGCGCGATGATCATGGCCAGCGAGCGCATCGAGATCGGCAAGCACTGCCTCATCTCCTGGAACGTCGGCATCGCCGACTCCGATTTTCATCCGCTCGACGCCGCCCAGCGCCGGCTCGACACCATGTCGCTCGCCCCTTTCTACAAAGACCGCCCGCCGCGCCCCGACATCACCGCCCGGCCTGTGTTCATCAAGGATAACGTCTGGATCGGCTTCAACGCCGTGATCCTCAAAGGCGTGACCATCGGCGAAAATTCCATCATCGCCGCCGGCGCGGTCGTCACCAAAGACGTGCCCGCAAATGTGGTCTTCGCCGGCAATCCCGGCGTCATCGTGAAGCATCTCGCGTGACGCGAAAGCGCCTCGTCGTGATGGGCTTCATGGCCAGCATCCCGATCGCGGGCGTGGTCTGGCAGCATCTCCATTACATCGTCGGCCTGCTGCGGCTCGGGCACGAAGTTTGGTACGTCGAGGACTCCGAGCGGCTGCCCTACGATCCCGTGGCCGGCACGGTCAGCAACGACTACGACTACGCCCTCACGTCGCTCGCCCGGCTCGCCGCCGAGTATGGCTTCGCGGATCGCTGGGCCTTTTGCGCCGGCTATCTGCCGGACCAGCCGTGCCACGGGCTCACGCGGGAAAAACTCCGCGAACTCTACCGCACCGCCGACGCCATCCTGAACATCTGCGGCTCCCAGGAACTCACCGACGACGTCCGGCAGTGCCAGCGCATCCTCTACATCGAAAGCGACCCCGGCGTGGAGCAGATCCGCGTGGATAAAGGCGACCCGCTCCCGCTCGGCTACCTCCCCCAGCACCACGCGCTTTTCACCTTCGGCGAAAACATCGGCACGCCCGCGTGTCCGCTCCCGACCCATCAATTCCACTGGCTGCCCACGCGCCAGCCGGTCGTCACGGATTTTTGGAAAACCACCGCGCCGCCACCCGTCGGCGCGGTGTTCACCTCAGTGGCCAATTGGAATACCGGCGACGTCAAAGACATCGCGTGGCGCGGCGACAAATACCTCTGGAGCAAGTCGCGCGAGTTTCTGAAATTCATCGAAGCGCCCGCGCGCAGCGGCGAGCCCTTTGAACTCGCCACCCACCTCACGGATCCCGCGACCCGCGACTGCTTTCTCCGGCAGGGTTGGCGGTTCACCGACCCCGACCAGATGAGCATCCATCCCGATCTCTACCGCCGCTACCTCCAGGACTCGAAAGGCGAATTCACCGTCGCCAAAGATCAATACGTCCGCCTGCGCACCGGCTGGTTCAGCGACCGCACCGCCTGCTACCTCGCCGCCGGCCGCCCGGTCATCACGCAGGAGACCGGCTTCACCCGGCTCTACGGCGGAAACCGCGGCCTCTTCGCCTTTCGCACCCTCGACGAAATCCCCGAGGCCGTCCGCGAGATCAACGCCGACTACGCCGCCCACAGCCGCGCCGCCGCCGCCATCGCCGCCGAGCATTTCGAGGCCGCCACAGTCCTCGCCGCCCTCCTCGACCGCGCGGGCGTGTAAGCCGCCGTCCGCGCTCTCCCGTCTTGCCCGCCGGGCGCGCTTCACCGATAGACTGCGCCGTGCTTTCAATCTCGACCTGCTGGAACTCCTCCCGCCACACCGATGGCGAAGTCATGTGCCGCGAACTGCTCGACATGGGCTTTGACCGGATCGAACTCGGCCACGGCATCCGCCTCTCCCTCATGGATGGCATCCTGAAAATGTACGAGGCCGGCAAGGTCCAGTTTTCCAGCCTCCACAATTTCTGCCCGCTCCCCATCGAGATCACCCGCGCCTCGCCGGACTGCTACAAATTCTCCTCGCCCGACGCCCGCGAGCGCGACCGTGCGCTGAAACATTCCTACCAGACCATCGACTTCGCCGCCCGGCTCGGCGCGCGGTTTGTCGTGCTCCATCTCGGGCGCACGCCGCTCAGCGACTACACGGACAGCCTCGTGCGACTCTGCGAGGCCGGCCTCGGAGCCTCGCGCGGTTTTGTGAAAGAGAAACTCGAGTGCATCCGCAAGCGCGAGGAGCAGGCCCCGCCTTACTTCCAGCGCGCCCGCGAGTGCCTCGCGCGCATCGCCGAGCATGCGGAGAAAAAGGGCGTAAAGCTCGGCGTCGAGAGTCGGCACAGCTTTGAGGAGATTCCGAGCGAGCGCGAAATGATCGAGGTGCTCAACGAGTTCAACGTCCCGCACGTCGGCTACTGGCACGACTTCGGCCATGTGCAGGTGAAGCACAACCTCGGCTTCCTCGATCACGTCGAATGGATGCAGACCATCTCGCCTCGCCTCATCGGCTGCCATCTGCACGACACCGTCTGGCCAGGGCGCGACCACATGGCTCCCTTCACCGGCGACGTGGAGTATGAGAAACTCCTCGCCTTCCTCCCCAAGGACACCCTCTTCGTCTTCGAGATGAGCCCCCGCCGCACCCGCGAGGAAATCATCGAGTCGCGCGACAAATGGGTGGCAAAATTCGGCGCGTGAAGACCTTTCCAAACGTGTGTCATCCTGAGCGGAGTTCCGTGCGGGCGAAGGCGGGACGGAACGCAGTCGAAGGACCCCGTGGAGTCCCCAGCGACGTCGCCCTTGATTCGACGGGGTTCTTCGACTGCGCTACGCCCGCCTTTCCGCCTCCGCTCCGCTCAGGATGACAGCGTTTGAAAAGCGCGTCTGATGAAAGACCTCTTCATTTACATCATCACCAATGAGCGCCGCACCACGCTCTACATTGGCGTGACAAACAATCTGGAGTCGCGTGTCTGCCAGCCTCGCCACGGCGAAGGCTCCGCTTTCACGCGGTGCTACAACCTCGCCGTCCTCATCTACTACGAATCCATCCCCGACCCGCTCGCCGCCATCGCGAGGGAGAAACAATTGAAAGGTTGGACGCGCGCAAAAAAGGAGAAGCTCATCGCGACATTGAATCCAGAATGGCGCGACCTGGGTCTGGAGCTTTTCCATCCCGCACCAACATCCCCAACCCCATCCGTCTGAAAAAGGCCGCCCTCACCGCGCTCCAGGTGCTCGTCACCGCCGGCATTCTCTACCTCGTCTTCCACGACCCCGCGAAGCGCGCGGAGATGGCTCATGCGCTCCGGCAGGCGAACCGCTGGTGGCTGCTCGCCGGCTTCGCCGCCTACGGCGTGGTGGAAATCTGCTCCGGCGTCCGCTGGCAACTGCTCCTCCGCGTGCAGGGCATCGTGCTCAGTTGGGGGCGTGTCTTCATGCTCCTGCTCATTGGCGTGTTCTTTAATTTCATCATCCCCGGCGGCACCGGCGGCGATGTCGTGAAAATCTTCTACCTCCTCAAGGAAACGCCCGGCCAGCGCTCGCGGGCGCTCCTTTCCGTGCTCGTCGATCGGCTCATCGGCCTCTTTGCGCTCATCGCCATGGCCGGCGTGCTCATCGCTACCCAATGGCACTGGCTCCTCAGTTCGCCCGACGCCGCGAAATACATCTGGACCGCGCTCACCATCCTCGGCGCGATCCTCGCCGGCCTCGGCGTCTCCTTTCTCCTCACCGGCTTCGGCCTCATCCACAAACTGCCCGCGCGTCTGCCGGGTCGCGACCGGCTCGCCGAACTCGCCCTCGCCTACAATCTCTACGGCCGCGCGTGGCGGCCCTCCCTCGCCGCCATCGTCCTTTCCGTCGGCGCGCACCTCGGCTACTTCGGCATGTTTTACTGCGCCGCCGCCGCCTTCCGCGCCGCCGTGGAAAGCATCCCCACCTTTGGCCAGCTCTGCGCCATCATGCCCATCATTGCCACCATCACCTCGCTCCCCATCAGCGTCGGCGGGCTCGGCGTGCGGGAGAAACTTTTCCAGATTTTTCTCGGCGACCTCTGCGGCGTGAGCGACGCCGTCGCCGCCATCATGTCCACCACCGGCTACGCGCTGAACATTGTCTGGGGCTTGCTCGGCGGCCTGCTCTATCTTTTTTACCGCCCGTCCGAGCACGCCCGCATGCGCGAAATGCGCACCGAGGTTTCCACCCTCGAGCACACCGTCGCCGAGGAGGAAATCGCCCTCGAAACCGCCGCCAAGAAAAAGCGCTGATGCCCAGACTCCCGCGCCCTTTCGTGACCGCGAATTTCGCCCTGACCTGGGACGCCCGCGTCTCCACGCGCCGCGGCACGCCGTCGGACTTTTCCTCGAAAAAGGACAAGCACCGCCTCCTCGAAATCCGCGCCGCCTGCGACGCCGTCCTCGTCTCCGCGAAAACCATCGCCACCGACCGCATGAGCATGGGCCTTCCCGACCCCGCCCTCCGCGCCGCCCGCACCGCCCGCGGCCAGCCCGCCTA
>JAYWEB010000063.1:0-5676 GCA_043779575.1 Chthoniobacter sp.
GCGTTCCTCGGCTTCTTCGCGTTTCGCTTCAATCATCCCGCCTTCTTCAGCGTCTGCTCCGCGCCGTGGATGCTGCTGTGCTGGCTGCGCGCCACGGCGGCGCCGACCGTGCGCGGCGCGGGCGCTTGGGCGCTCGGCTTGATCGCCGCGAACTGGCTCGAGCTGAACAGCGGCACCGCCAAGGAAGCCAGCATGCTGATCCTCGGCATGAACGGCACCGGCGCGCTGGCCTTGCTCCTGAGCCGGGGAGCGCCTGCGTTGCGGTGGAAAAAATTCGCGCTCCTCGCCGGGAGCTGCGCCGCCTTCCTCGCCCTGAGCGCGCCGCTGTGGATCGTCTTCTTCGATACGCTCCGCCGCGGGTTCACGATCTACGACGAGCCCTTTGCCTATCAGCTTCCGGCGGCGTTGCTCGTGGCGCTGTTCGATGACCTTTTCGGACGCCAGTTGATGTCGGGCGAATGGCACGTCGATCCGGCGGTCAATTTCCTCGTCCTCCTCGGCGTGCTCTGGCTGCTCGCGGATCTGCGCCGCATCTGCGCGAACCGCGTGGCGCTCGCCGTGGTCCTCGCCGCGCTGCCGCCGCTGGCGCTGGTCTTCGGCGTGATTCCCCCGGCGTGGATCGTCCGGCTGCCGCTGATTCGGAACATCATCCACACCGACGACACCTTCATCTCCACGCTCATCGTCCCGCTCTTGGTCCTCGCCGGTTTCGGGCTGCGGCATTGCGGAGAGACGCTGCGCTCTGCGCAAAAATGGCGTCGTTCCTGGCGGCGCACGCTCGGTCTGCTCGGCGTCCTCGCCGCGATGTATTTCGGCACGGTGTCCGCGATCGTGCGCCCGGAGGTCAGTTTCAAGGTCCAGCCCGCCACGCAGTTCAGCCCGTTCTTCTGCTGGTATGCCGCGGCGCTGCTCGCGGGCGTGGCGCTGCTGCCGTGGTTCGCGCGCCGGCTCGCGGTGGGCCGCGGCTCGCAGCCCGCCAATGTTCTGTGCGCCGTGCTCATCCTCGCGGCGTTCCACTTTCGCCACGGCATGTGGCTCGACACGAAATTCGACACCTACGTGATGAACCCGCAGGCCCGCGTGACCTTGCAGGCGCACTCGCCCGCCGTGGAAACGGTGCGCGCGCAGAGCGCCGATCCCGCGCGCACGCTCGGCTTCGGGCGGGTGCTGAATCCCGGCTTCAATATCGTCCTCGGCCTCGAATCCACGATGGGCGCCGACGCCGTGATTCCGAGCGATCTCATGCAGTGGTTCAACGCCGCCGGCATCCCGACCGCGATGTGGACCGCGGCGCTGACCAAGGAAAACCTCGCGCTCGTCAAACCGGTCTATGACGCCATGAACATCCGCTACTACCTCGGCTCGATGGCGCTGGCGGGATCGCCAGCGCCGGGGCTGACGCGGATCGCGGCCTCGGACCTCGAAGTCCTGGCCAGCGACGCCGCCTGGCCGCGCGCATTTTTCACCGATCGCCTCGCGCGCTACCCGGATGTGTCGGTCCTCATGGCTTGGGTGAAACGTGGGGACGGGCGTCCATTTGCCGCCGTCATGCAGGGCGAAAGCCAGGCTCCCGACCTGCCCGGAGAACAAGGCCAGAGGCAGATCGCCGCCGCGCGCGACTACCGCCTGACGGCGAACACGACCAGCTTCACGCTCGACGCGCCGCACGCCGGGGTCGCGGTGCTGAATGAGTCTTTTGTCGCCGATGATTTCCGCGCGCGGATCAATGGCCGGCCCGCGCCGGTGTTCCGCGTGAACCACATTTTCAAAGGCGTGGCGCTGCCCTCGGCGGGGACGTATCGCATCGAGATCGAGTACTGGCCGCACCTCCTCACGCCCGCGCTCTGCGTCGCCCTGCTCGGACTTTTCGCCGTCGCCGGTGGTGCCGTCTGGCTGCTATGGCCGACCTCCCGGCGCACCCCCATCACCCTCCCGAGCCCCGCCGGCCTCATTCCAATTCGCTTTCAAGATGAGCCCGATCGCGGAGCGATCACCGACGGTAGCAGTGGACTTTAGTCCACGGACCATGCGCCGGGAAGCGCGCGTCGCGGAGCGACGCCTGCACCACGGCAAGGGCCGTCTCCGATCAGCGCAAACGTCGCTCCGCGACGGAAAACCGTTCCACCCTCATCCGTGGACTGAAGTTCACGGCTACCTTCATCGACCGCTCCGCGGTCCCAGCGGGGCGAGTCTTCCGGCCAGCGAGTCTTCCGCTCATCTTGAAAGCGACTTTGAATCAGCCCCGCCACCTGAGCGGGGTAGCGGCTGCGAACGAGACCGGCCGTCATCCTGTCATCCGTTCAGAATGACGGCGTTGGTTTCCCGCCGCGTCGCGCCGCCTGCTGGCACATTTCCCGCTGAATCAGAAGTGAGAGCATGCTTCCAAACCAACCCATGAACGACGGCTCGAAGCTGCGGACCGACTGCCCGCTTTGCGCCACCTCGCGGCTGCGCTACGCCTTTTCCCACGAAGGCTACCGCATCGTCCGGTGCGCCGATTGCGGGCTGATGTTTTCCAATCCGCAGCCGAGCGACACGGAGCTGGCGGCGATTTACAGCGCCGATTATTTTCTCGGTGCCGAGACGGCGGAGGGGCGCACCGCCACCCGCGAAATGAAGCGCGCCACCGCGCGGCAATACCTCGCGGAAATCCGCCGCTACGACGGCGCTCCGACCGGGTGCCTGCTCGAAATCGGCTGCGGCGACGGCGACTTTCTCGTCGAGGCGGAGGCCGCGGGCTTCGAGGTCACCGGCGTGGAATACGCGCCCGCCGCCTGCGCGCAGGCCCGCGCCCGGCTCCAGCGCGGCTCGGTCCTTTGCGGCGAACTCGAAAGGGCCGGGCTCGGCGGAGCGCAATTCGATCTCTGCGTGCTGTCCGATGTCATCGAGCACGTCCGCGATCCGCTGTCTTTCCTGCGCGAGATTCACCGCCTGCTCAAACCCGGCGGCGCGATTTTCATCGCCACGCCCTCGCTGGCGTCGTGGTCGGCCCGGCTGCTCCGCGAGCACTGGATGGAGTTCAAACCCGAGCACCTCACCTACTTCGATCCGCAGACGCTGGAGACCGCGCTCTTCCGCACCGGCTACGATCAGGTCATCGTTCGGCCTGGGTGGAAAGTGCTGAGCTTCGACTACGTGGCGAAGCACTTCGAGCGCTTCCCGGTGCCGGTGGTCACGCCGCTTTTGAATTTTCTCTCCGCGCTCCTCCCCGCCGGGGTGCGCCAGAAATACCGCCGCGTGGTCGCGAGCGGGATGATGGTTTTTGCGCGCAAAACGGCGCTGCCGGAAAAGCGCAAACTCTCCGTGGTGCTCCCCGCTTTCAACGAGGCGGCCACTTTCCGCCAGCTCCTCGAATCCGTGCTCGCCAAAGAAGTTCCCGGCCTCGATGTGGAGGTCGTGGTCGTGGAGAGCAATTCCACCGACGGCACCCGGCTCCTGGCGCTGCAATACCGCGATCATCCGCGCGTCCGGCTCGTGCTCGAGGACCGCCCGCGGGGCAAAGGGCACGCCGTCCGCACCGGACTCGCGCACGCCACTGGCGACTTCATCCTCATCCAGGACGCCGACCTCGAATACGACCTCGAAGACTACGACGCGCTCCTCGAACCGCTCGTCGCGGGCCGCGCCGCGTTCACCCTCGGCGCGCGGCACGGCGGCAGCGCGTGGAAGATGCGCGAGTTTGCCGGCCAGCGCCTGCTCAGCACCGCGCTCAATGCCGGCCATTGGTTTTTCACCACGCTGGTCAACGTGCTTTTCCTCCAGCGCCTGAAAGATCCGTTCACGATGTTCAAGGTCTTCCGGCGCGATTGCCTCGCGGGCTTGCGCTTCGAGTGCAACCGCTTCGACTTCGACTACGAGCTGCTCATCAAGCTGCTGCGCAAAGGCTACCAGCCCCTCGAACTGCCGGTGAATTACCGCTCGCGCTCGTTCAAGGAGGGCAAAAAAGTGTCGCTCATCGGCGATCCGATCTCGTGGTTGAAAGTGTGCGCCAGGCTGCGCTTTGCGCGCATCGATCCCCTGGCGGAAATCGAGCGCGCCCGCGCCGAAGTTGGGCGCCCGCCGCACCCCGCGCCGGCCCCGCCGCAGCCCGCCGCAGTCCACGCGTAATGCACCGCGTATTCGTCACCGGCGGGGCCGGCTTCATCGGCAGCAGTCTCGTGGACCGGCTGCTCGCGGAGGGTTCCGCCGTGGTTGCGTGGGACAATTTCTCGACCGGCCAGGAGCGCTTTTTGGAAATGGCGAAAGCGCATCCCGCCTTCTCGCTGGTGCGCGGCGACAATCTCGACGCCGCGGCGCTGACCCGCGCCATGGCCGGCTGCGACATGGTTTTTCACCTCGCCGCCAATGCCGACGTGCGCTTCGGCCTCCACCATCCGGAGCGCGATCTCCAGCAGAACACCATCGCCACTTTCCACGTCCTGGAAGCGATGCGCGCCAACGGCATCCAGCGCATCGCCTTCTCCTCGACCGGCTCCGTCTATGGCGAAGCCGAGGTCGTCCCGACGCCGGAGACCGCGCCCTTTCCGGTGCAGACCTCGCTCTATGCGGCGTCCAAGCTCGCGGGCGAAAGCATGATCTCGGCGTACTGCGAGGGCTTCGGCTTCGAGGGTTATATCTTCCGCTTCGTCTCCATCCTCGGGGAGCGCTACACGCACGGCCACGTTTTCGATTTCCACCGGCAGCTCCTCGCGCACCCCGACCACCTCGACGTGCTCGGCGACGGCGCGCAGCGGAAATCGTATCTGCACATCGGCGACTGCCTCGACGCCGTGCTCCGGGTGGTGCGCGCCGGCACTGCCAGCAGCGCGCGGCATCGCGTGCAGATCTACAATCTCGGTACGTCCGAATACTGCGAAGTGCGGAATTCGATCGGGTGGATTTGCGAGCGGCTGGGGTTGAAACCGGAGCTGCGGTTCGCGGGCGGTGAGCGCGGCTGGGTGGGGGACAATCCGTGCATCTTTCTCGATACCGCCAAAATCCGCGCGACCGGCTGGCAGCCGAAACTCAGCATCCAGCAAGGCGTGGTGCGGACGGTGGAGTGGCTCATGGAAAATCAGTGGGTCCTCGCCGCGCGATGAAAATCACGGTCCTCGGTCTCTGGCATCTCGGCTGCGTGACGGCGGCTTGCTGTGCGCGCCATTTTCAAGTCACGGGCCTCGACTTCGACCCGGCGGTGGTCGCGGGGTTGAGGGCGGGGAAAGCGCCGCTCCTGGAGCCGGGCCTCGATGCTTTGATCGCGGAAAACTCCGCTTCCGGACGGCTGGATTTTTCCACCGATCCCGCCGTCTGCCGCGACACCGACGTGCTGTGGGTGGCCTACGACACGCCGGTCAATGAGGCCGACGAATCCGACCCCGCGGCAGTGCTGGAGCCGCTTCGCCGGGCGCTCGCGGCCCTCCGCCCCGGCGCGGTCGTACTGATTTCCGCGCAACTTCCCGTCGGCACCTGCGCGGAACTCGAGCGCGAGTTTCCGCAGTTCCAGTTCGCCAGCTCGCCGGAAAATCTGCGCCTCGGCCGCGCACTCGATGCGTTTGGCAATGCCGAGCGCATCATCGTCGGCACGCGGACGGATGCGCCAAAGCCGCTGCTCGAAACGCTGCTCGCGCCGTTCAGTCCGCGCGTCATTTTCATGCGCACGGAATCGGCGGAGATGGTGAAGCACGCGCTGAACTCGTT
>JAYWEB010000064.1:0-5629 GCA_043779575.1 Chthoniobacter sp.
GTGACGAGGGTGTAGCGTTGCGGCACCGCGATCTCGAAAGGGATCGGCCCGCCCGTCTTCGCGCCGTCTGCACGCAGCTCCTGCCCGAGGGTGCGGAGGCGCCAGGCGATGGGGATGTAGTTCGCCCTGAGGAAGGTGCGCGCGGCCCGCGGCATGCGCCGCGGGGAGACGAGCGGCGTGCCCGTGGCGATGAGGCGCGCGGCGATGTCGTCGGGGAGCAGACCGAGGCTGATCCGCTTGTTCGTGAGGTGCTCCAGGACGTAGCGGGACGCGCGGTTGCGGTAAATCGTCTCGCCCTTCGCATCCATCACCCAGTCGCCTTCATCGGTGAGTTTCAGGGTGTCGGCGATGATCCCGATGCGGTCCGCCGTCTCGTCGGTGAAAGGCGCATGGGCATGCACGATCCACGCCACGCAGGCCGCACTGCAAAGCGCGGGCGCGGCGACCGCCGGGAGGTGCCAGCGGCGCACCGCGAGACCGCCCAGCCAGAGCAGCGCGGGCGCAGCGGTGATGGCCATCGCGGGATAAAACGGCAGGTCGTCCTCCGCCGTCAAAATCGGCCAGAAAGAAAACAGCGTGCTGTCGTAAAACGCCGCGGCGAAAAAGGTGAAGGCGATGCGGTGGCGCACGGCCGGCGCGTGCGGGAGCCGCGCGATGAGCGCGCCGCCAGCCGCGATCGGCAGCAGCCAGAGCAGCCAGTGGAAGATGGATTTCACCACGCCGCCCAGGCTGTGCGAGCCCGGCAGAATGTTGTGCCGGATCACGCAGTCATACATCTGCGGACCGGCGCCGCGCAGGACGAAAAACACGACGACCAGCGCCGGAACCACAGGGATGCCGGCGACGACCCAGGCAGCGCCCTGGCCGATCCGCGGCCAGTCGGCCCGTTCGCCGGCGGCACGGCGGAAGACCAACAGCGCGAAAAACGCGCAGAGGAGCGCGGCGAGGAACAGGCTCGTCTTCATCGAGACGCTGAAGGCCAGACCGAGCAGCAATCCCGCGCCGCCAAGCCGCGCCGCGCCAAGCCGTCCGGTGACCAGCACGGTGAGGGCGAGCAGCCAGACGAGCGCCCACAATTCATCCGTGCGAAACTCGACGGACGTGAAAAAAAACGGCGGCCACAGCGCCGCGAGCACCGCCGTCCACAACGCGCTACGCGGCGTGAAAAGAGCGCGGGCAATTTTCCACACGCACCAGATCGTCGCGGCAAAGATCGGGATCATCGCCGCGCGCATCGGCAGCAGGATGTCGGCGCGCACGCCGAGCGCGCGAAAAAGCGGCGCGCAGAGAGCCTGGAAGACGGGCGCGTGGTTGTCGAAAACGTCGCGGTAGGGCAGCAGCCCGCGCGACCATGCCCAGACGACGTGAAGATGCTGCGGCTCGTCCGAATCAATGCGGAAGTGCCATGCGTAAAGGAGGCGCAGGCCGAGGATCGCGAGGAGAAACGCGCCCGCGAACCAGCGGTCGGACGGTGGGGCGTGAGGCGTGGAAAGGGAATTCATGGGAAGGGCTCGCGGCGAAATCCGCCGCTGGCTACATTTTCATCCGCCGGTCGATCAGGTCGGCGAGCAGGCCAATGAAGAGCATCTGCACACCGGTCAGTGCAAGGACGATGACGAAGAGTCCGGGATGACCCTGGCCGCGTGCGGGTCGAGGAAGCCGGTATGGTCAATCACGCCTTTGGCCACACCCGCGAGGAGGAGGACGAGCCCGGCCAGCCATCTCCGCTCGCCCGGCGGGATTTCTGAAACGCTCGGAGTGGGAATTGGATGCAAGGGCGGGTTCAACACGCGCCAACTACCGCCGCCGGAAGCGTCGTTCCAATGATAGTCTTTTCATCCGTCCGCTTGCCCTCCTTCGCGACCCCTCAATCCTGCTCGGTGGTGCGGTCCGGCTTGATTTTGTAGCCGCGCGATGAGCGCGGCAACTCCGAGAGGCTGCACGCAGCTCGAT
This sequence comes from Chthoniobacter sp., assembly GCA_043779575.1. GTDB lineage: Bacteria > Verrucomicrobiota > Verrucomicrobiia > Chthoniobacterales > Chthoniobacteraceae > Chthoniobacter. The sequence continues at coordinate 1,954 of JAYWEB010000064.1, forward strand.
AACCGCTTCCTTTCCGCCTTGCTGTTATCTTCGCCAAAGTTGTTATCTGGCGGCCACCGCTAAAGCACCGCCACGGAGATTGCGCCGCTGATCGATGAAATTTGTCACCCTCATTCCAATTGGTCCAAAGAAGAAGGAACTCGAAAGATTGAGCGACCTGCTGGCCTCGCTCTTTTCTTTTGAAGACCCGGAGAAATGTGGCGTTCTTTTGATCAATGATGGGAATTCAAGAACTCAACTCGAAGAGGTCTGCGGTCGTTATAACCTTTTGCAGTGCGCCATTCTGGACAACCCACGGGAAGGGAGGGGCGTGGGTTGGTCCGACGGACTCACGGTGGGAGTCCTCGCCGGACTACAATGGGTCGCGCGGCAAATGCCGCCCGCAAATTTTGTTCTGAAACTCGACACCGACAGCCTGGTGATCGGCCCCTTTTCCGACAAAGTGGAAGGCTTCTTCCAACGGGAAGTAACTGTCGGGATGATTGGCACCCATTTGCGCGAACCCAGCGGCGCCTCGACTAACTCCATTAGGGATTGGGCTCCGAAAATCAAAAAGCTCCAGCGCCTCTTCACGATCTGGCAGTCACAAAAGCGCTGGCATTTTCAGATCGGCTTCTGGGGCCGCGATCGGCGAATTCAAAAGCTGATCGCTGACGCTGCGCACGCGGGCTATGTCCTTGGAGAAAGCTGCCAGGGCGGGGCCTATGCACTGTCGGCAACGGCTCTGCAAAGGCTGAACGGCCAAGGGTTGCTGGATGATTCCTTCCTCTTCTTCAATCGGCGGATCACGGAAGACATAGTCGTTGGGCTTTTGACCCGTCTGGTCAACTTGCAGCTCGCGGATTTTAACGCTCACGGCCAGCCTTTCGGGGTAACTTGGCGAGGTCTTTGCGCGGCACCGGCAGAGTTGTTGCGCTGTGGCTATGCGATCATTCATAGCGTCAAAGACGACGGAGCATATTTGGAACGGGAGACCCGCGCCTACTTTGCCGAGCATCGGACGAAACTGAATAATCGCGACCAAGCCACTGGAACGTTGCTTGAAGGAGGTGACGGAACTGATCCCGGAGCGCCAGCCAGTGCTGCGTAAGCCAGTATCTTCAAGACCCCGGCGAGGAAGACGGCAAGGTCTCGCTCAAAGGCAAACTCCCAGGCACTAAAACCGAGCGAGACGAAGCGAAGAAATAATGCGCACCCCGGCGCCAGCTTGGGCGCGGTTTTAGAGAGCGTCGAGCCTTTGGCTTTGGCGCGCTGGCGCACGCTAACGAATTGTTCACCGAGGCGCGCGGCGCTCCGTCATCGCGCCGCGACGAGTCTGGTCATGCATGAAATACCTCCTTCAATCCATCGTCGTCGCGGCTGCTTTTGCTTTCGCGGGTCACCAAGCACACGCGGATCTCGCTTTCGAGACCGAAACCGCGCGGGTCATCGAGCCGGGAAAATGGCAGCTCTCCTCGGCTTTCGAGTTCCAATTCGGGAGCAGCGGAAAGGAATATGCCTTTCCCCTCGCCATCGAGTACGGGCTGTTTAAAGACTTCGAGCTTCTCTTCGAGCCGGTGCCCTACGTTTCCATCCATCCGAAGGGCGGCAAAAGCATCGGCGGAGTGGGCGATACGGAACTGACGCTGAACTACCTCGCCGTGCATGAGCAGAGCGTGCTGCCCGCGCTTTCGCTCGCCGTCGAAGTCAAATTCCCCACCGCGCGGAAGCTGCAGCTCGGCAGTGGCGAGTTCGACTACCGGCTCTTTCTCGCCGCCAGCAAACGGATCGGCCCCGTCGATTTTCACGCGAACATCGGCTACAACATCATCGGCTCGCCTCCCGGCGTGAACACCCGCAACCCGCTCGATCTCGCGCTCGCCGCCGAGTGGTTTGTGAGCAAAGACTTCGACCTCTACGCGGAAGTCACCTACCAGGGCACCTCGCTCGGCTCCACGAAAGGCGGCAGCGCGGGCGGCGACACCGGCGACGGCGCGACCACGAAGATCGTGAAGGGCGCGAAAGGCGCGAAAGGCGCGAAGGCCACCAGCGAATCCGCCCTCACCCCGGAGGTCGGAGGCAAAGCGGTCGTCGGCACCGCGGGCGTCCGCTGGCACGCCACGGAGGCCGTGGATGTCTTCAGCAGCTTCAGCTTCGACAACAGCCACGACAAACTCGTCCGCTTCGGCATGAGCGTGAAATTCTAAGCCAAAACCGGCCCAGTAATCGCCGGACTGGGCTCTCGCGAAAGTCCTGTCCGTCCCGCGCGCCCCGCCTTGCTCCTCGCCAGGCGCGCGCGGTCGCCCGATGCTCCCCGTCATGCGCGTCCTGCTTGCCGAAGATCAGAAAAAGCTCGCCAGCTTTGTCCGCCAGGCCCTCGTCGAGGCGGGCTTCATCGTGGACGTCGTCCATGACGGCGATGCGGCGTTCGAGCTGGCAACGACGCGGCCGTACGACGGGCTGGTGCTCGACATCATGCTGCCGGGACGCGATGGGTTGAGCATCTTGCGGCTGCTCCGCGCGCGGCACATTTCGACACCCACCCTTTTTCTCACCGCGCGCGGGGAAATCTCCGAGCGCATCGAGGGGCTGGAACTCGGCGCGGACGACTACGTGGCCAAGCCTTTCGAAATGGCCGAGCTGGTCGCGCGCGTGAAGGCGCTCGTGCGGCGCAGCGCCAGCCAGCCCGCCAGCCTGCTCCGGGTCGGCGACCTCACGCTCGATCTCATGCGCCGCCATGTTGCGCGCGACCAGCGCCGCATCGAACTGACGCCGCGCGAATTCGCCCTGCTGGAATTTCTCGCCCGCACGCCGGGCCGCGTCGTCTCGCGCACGCAGATCATCGAGAAGGTGTGGGAATACCATTTCGATCCGGGCACGAACGTCGTGGACGTGTATGTGGGCCGGCTGCGGCGCAAGCTCTGCGAGGGCGGCGAACCCAACCTGCTCCACGCCGCGCGCGGCTTGGGCTACAAGCTGGAGGCCTCCGTGTGAAACGCTGGTCGCTCCGCGCGCAGCTCACGCTCTGGTCGGCGCTGCTCGTCGCCGCGGTCCTGCTCGTAGTCTCCGGCGGCGTGGCCCTGTACCTCCAGCGCCAGGAAGTCGCCGAACTCGATGCGCAGTTCCGGCTGATCGGCAGGCATTTCCTCGCCGAGTATCGGGAAAATGGCGCGCGCCCGGCGTGGGTCACGCCGCGCGTCGTCGAGAGCCTCATCGCCGAGACCGCCGCCGCGGGCTGGTTCATCGAGGTCGCGGACGCCGCCGGCCATCCGCTCTACCGCTCGCGCAGCCTGGCCGGGCGCTCCCTCGCGGGCGCGCCGCCCGGCGTATCCGACTTCGACCTCGGCGAAGACGGCATGCGCGCCGGAGTCTTCCCGGCGAAAGGCGTGACGCTCTACCTCGCGGCGGATCTCGATAAACTGGAGGCTCTCTCCATCAGCCTGCTCACCGCCGTCGCCATCGTCTTCCCGGCCGTGCTCGCCATCATTTTCCTCGGCGCGCGCTGGCTGGCCGCGCGCGCCCTCGCGCCCGTGGGCGCGCTCACCGCCGCCGCCGAGCGCGTGACCGCGCACCGGCTCGGCGAACACCTGCCCGTGCCACCCACCGGCGATGAACTCGCGCGCCTCGCCACGGTGCTCAACGCCACCTTCGACCGCCTCGCCACCGCCTTCGCGCAAACCTCCCGCTTTAGCGCCGA
>JAYWEB010000065.1:0-14183 GCA_043779575.1 Chthoniobacter sp.
GCCTTACATCACTCGCATGCCGGTGAAACTCCTCGCCTTTGCCCAGACCCGCGACCTCCTCGGATTCCACGAGCGCGCCATCGACTGCGCGCCCGGCGAATCCCCGCGGGCGATTCTTGCGCGACTGGCTCCCACGCTCGATCCCGCCGCCCTGCGCGTCGCCGTGGATGGCGAATACGCCGATTGGGACGCGCCCATCGGCACCGCGTCCGAGATCGCCCTTATCCCGCCGGTCAGCGGCGGCTAGCCATGGAGACGCACATCGCTTTCACCCACGCACCCATCGTCCTCCCGCTCCTCGCGCCGCCGTCGCGTGAAGTCGGCGCGTGCGTGGAATTTTCCGGCATCGTCCGCGAAACGGAAAACGACCGCGCGCTCGCCGGCCTGCACTACGAGGCCTACGAATCCATGGCCCGCATCCAGCTCGCCCGCATTTTCGCCGCGCTGCACGCCGCGCATCCGTGCGCCGCCGTCACCTTCATCCACCGGCTTGGCTGGGTGCCCGTGGGCGAGGCTTCGCTTTTCGTCCGCGTGCTCGCCGCCCACCGCGGCGAAGCCCTCCGCTTCCTCGCCGAGGCCATCGACCGGATGAAAGCCGACGTGCCCATCTGGAAACGCGCCCCGCGCCCGTCTTCCTCGTACTCGCCATCCCCTCCCGCGCCGACCCGAGCCGCGCACCACGAGATCTTGGAGGCCCGCAAGCCAGCCGCAAAAAAATCAGCGGCGTGCGGAATTTGGGATTGGTCGTTCCCGCAAACGGTGATTTTTCCACTATCGGCCGTCAGTACACGTCCTTCTTGTAGCGCTTTTCCTTTTTCATCGCCTCGACGTAAGCCGCCGCTTCCTCGGGCGACTTTTCACCCTCGGTTTCCGCGAGGCGATGCAGCTCGGTGTCCACGTCTTTCGCCATGCGCGCGCCGTCGCCGCAGACGTAGAAGTGCGCGCCTTCCTCCAGCCACGCCCACAGCTCGCGGGCGCTTTCGCGCATGCGGTCCTGCACGTAGATCTTGGCGGCTTGGTCGCGGGAAAAAGCGGTGTCGAGCTTCGTCAGCACGCCGTCGGCCTGGAGCTGGGCGAGTTCGCTCTCGTAGAGGAAATCGGCGGCGCGCTTTTGCTCGCCGAAGAAGAGCCAGTTTTTCCCGCGCGCCCCGCTGGCTTTCCGCTCCTGCAAATACGCGCGGAACGGCGCGACGCCGGTGCCGGGGCCGACCATGATGACCGGCGTGGCGGGGTCTTCCGGCAGGCGGAAATGTTTCGCCGTGTGGATGAAAACGCCCGCCGTTTCCCCGGCTGGCCAGCGCTCGGCGAGGAAGGTGGAGGCCACGCCCTCGCGCGGCCGACCGTGGCTTTCGTAGCGCACGGTCGCCACGGTGAGATGCACCGATGCAGGGTTGGCGCGGAGGCTGGAGGCGATGGAGTAAAGCCGCGGCTGGAGCTTGCGCAGCGTTTTCACAAACTCCTCGGCGGTCCAGCGCACGCTGGGATGCGCGCGGAGGAAGTCGATGAACTCGAGGCCCCAGAGGTAGTCCTCGAGCGCTTTCTTCTGCGCGGGATCGGCGGTGAGGTCGCGCAGTTGGCCGGCGGCCTCCCCGGCCCGCTCGACGAGCGCTTTCAGAAATTCCTTGGACGGCTGGGTGATGACGTAATCCGTGGTCAGCGCCGCGCGCAGCGGCTTGGGCACAGCATCGGAGCCGGTCACGGTCTCGTCGCCCGTCGCGCCGATGGTGGCGATGATCTCGGCGACGAGCGCGGGATTATTCGCGGCGAAAAGGCCGAGCGAATCGCCGACCTCGTAGCTCAACCCCGAGCCGGCGAGCGAGATTTCGTGGTGCCGCGTGTCCTTGCCGGAGCCGGCGCCGGAGAGCGGGCGGTTGACGGGGTGGGTGGCGGGAAAGGGGTGCTTGCGCGTGTAGAGGGAGGAGGGATCGGAGGACATAAAGCCGCGCAGGCTAGGATTCGTGCCGGGCGGCATCAAGTCCGCGGATGCGCCCGCGCTTTCACCCCAAAGCCTGGCCGTGCCTACTCCAGCACCACGCCGTGCGCGCGGAGGGCGGTGCCGGTCTGGCGTTGGTATTCGCTCACGGCCTGGTTGTAGTCGGCGCGGGCGCGGAGTTGGGCGGCTTCGGCCTCGATGAGTTTTTTCTGCAACTCGAGGACGACAAACGTGGTGCCGGTGCCCGCTTTGAGCCGCTCCTGGCCGGCGTCGAGGCTGATCTGCGCGAGGCGCGTGGATTCGGTGGTGGAAACGATGCGCTGGCGGGAGGTGACGATCTGCCCGCTGGCGTTGTCCACGTCCACGACGATCTGCTGTTCGAGCGCCTGGAGGGCGACGAGCGCTTTGGCACATTCGAGTTTGGCGGCGTTGGCCGCGCCGCGGGCGTCGCGGTTCGGGATGGGGATGCTGACGATGGCGCCGAGGGTCCAGGCGGTCTGGTCGCGCGAGCCGACGCGGCGGACGCTGGCGGCGTAGTCGCTGTCGAAGCCGAGCAGGGCGAGGCTGCCGGTGAGGTCGAGGCGGAGGAGCGTTTGGTTTTTCGAAAAGGCGAGGGTGATGTGGCGGCTCTCGAGATCGAGGATGGCCTGGCGGTAGTCGGGTCGCAGAGCGAGGGCGTCGCGGATGCCACCGGGCACGTCGGCGCGGAAGGCGGGCGAAGGCGGCGGGGCGATTTCGACGCGGACCTCGAGGAGGCGTTCGAGGTCGGCGGTCACGAGTTGTTTCAAAAGGTTTTCGTTATCCAGGATGGCGCGCTGGGCGAGGATGACGCCCTCCTCGCGGGCGGCGACCTCGGCGCGGGCCTCGGCGACATCGAGCGGGGACATGACGCCGATTTTCACGCGGGCTTCGTTGTCGGCGAGGAGCTGGCGGGCGAGTTCGCGGGAGCGCTCGGCCACGCGCAGGCCCTCGTGGGCGAGGTGGAGCTGGTTATAGACGAGGGTGGTTTGGGTGATGATGTCGATGACGCGCTTTTGCAGCGCCCACTGGGAGACGAGGACGTTATTCCGGGCGATGCGGACGCCGGCGAGATTGGCGGCGGGGCCGGCGCCGCGGAGGAGCGGCTGGCGCAGGGTGAGGCTGGCGGTGGTGGCGATGTCGCTGGCAAATTGGTTGAAGATGCCGAGGTCGTTGCGCGCGCCGAGGCCGAGGTCGTAGCCGAGGCCGAGCGGGGTGGCGCCGCTGAGCCCGGCGGAGAAGTTGTCGAGCCGGCTGACGCGGCGGACGGGGAGCCGGACCCCGGCGGTGAAAGCTTCGCGCTGGGAGGTTTCGTCGCGCTGCACGCTGAGGTCGAAGACGGGGTCGAAGCGCCCCAGCGCGCTGGTCACGCGCTCGCGGGCGATGCGCGGCTCGAAGCGCTGGACCTCGATGGAGAAATTCCGCGCGAGCGCCGCGTGCAGGGCGCTCTCGGCGGTGAGGCGGAGCAGGCTGGGGCGCGGGATGGCGGCGCTGTCCCCGGCGAGGGCGGCGAGCGGCAGGAGGGCGAGGAGGAGGAAAAGGCGGGATTTCAAAATGGGCGGGGCGGTGTCCATCGCACAACCCTGCCGGGTGGGGGAATCTTAATGACGAATGACGAATGACGAGATGTGAGCGAGCACTCCGCTCGCGGTGAGGAATGGGGAGCGCACGCGCCCTCGCGTGCTGTTTCCGGCGCCCTCGCCGGAAACCGTGCTGGCGTTTCCATCGCAGCCGCCGCTTTCTGCCCAGCGCGGCACGGCTGCGGGAGCGGGTCCACGGTCGGCGGCGGGGCGCCGCCGACGGCACGCGGGGGCGCGCGCGCTCCCCCCGGAATGTCTGTTCACGAATGTCCGCGAGCGCCTGCGGGAACGCCTGTTCACGAAGGCGAATGGTTTTTTCCGAGCCTGTGCCGGGCGGGGCTCCGGCATTTGACACCGCTTTCCACCGTCCCTACGCTCCCGCCTTTCTCCGACCCAAAAAAACCCATGCCGACCGCCGCACCGATCACCCACCAAACTGCGGGCCAGACTTTCACCATTGCGCTCGCGGTGCTGGGGGTCGGGGTGCTGGTGCAGTTGGGCGCGGTGGGGTGGGCGTTCGTCGCGCGGTTTCATCAGGAACGCGATCCGGTGCCGGCGGTGGCGCCGATGTTCGCGCGGCTGATGTCGCCGGTCGGGATGCGTCCGGATTTCACGGCGGACCCTTTTTCCACGGCGCTGGATGAACCGCCGGTGCCGACGATGGGCGAGATGCGCGCTCCGGGGTCGCTGGCGCGGCCGGTGCCGGTGCCGGCGAGTGTGGCGAAACCGGGGGAGGAGGTGCCGCAGACGCGCTTCGATGAGCTGGTGCAGCAGGGCAAGTATGTGCGGGAGCGCGGGGACACGGCGACGGCGCTGACGCGGTTCCGCGAGGCGGGCGCGATGGAACCGAAGAACCCGATCGCGATCGCGGAGCTGGCGGCGACGTTCGAGGCGATGCGGCTGCCGGATAAGTCGTCGGAGCAGTGGAAGCGCATTTACGAGATGGGCAGCCCGGCGGGGATCTATTTTTCGCTGGCGGAGTCGAAGCTCCGGGAGACGCAGGCGCAGGCGCGGCTGGATGCGCTGGGCGGCGGCGGCGGGACGCCCGCACCCGCGGCGGGCGGCGGCGGCGGGCCGGCGACGCTGGGCGTGGGCAAGCTGCGGATCGAGGAGCGGAACGATGCGGCGTCGCAGAAAAGGTTCAAGCTGATCATCCCGATCAAGTCGCTGGCCAGGGCGAAAATCGAGGCGCCGGACCTCGCGATTCATGTGCTGTTTTACGACCGCCTCGATGGCAAAGCCGTGGTGCAGACGAGCGCCAACGTGAGCTCGAAATGGATCACGGCTCCGGCGGACTGGGTGGACTCGGACACCGAGGAACTGGCGGTGGAGTATCAACTGCCGGCGCCGGAAAAGGGGGGCGCGAAGCGGGAGATGCGGGAGTTTTACGGCTACGTCGTGCGCATTTACTACAAGGGCCAACTGCAGGCGGCGACGGCTGAGCCGGAGCGGCTGGCGGAGGATTATCCCGCACCGGCGACGCTGCCGAAAAAGGGCGACCTATGAGAATCCTGCTGGTCGATGACGACACGGGGGTGATCCAGGCGTTGCTCGCCGTTTTGAAAACCGTGCCGGGCTACGAGGTGCGCGTGGGCACGAGCGGCGAGCGGGCGCTGGAAAACGCGGCGGCGCTGGGCGGCGTGGATCTGCTGATCACCGATGTGGTCATGGAGCCGATGGATGGCTTCACGCTGCGCGAGGAAGTGCGGCAGCGCTATCCGGCGGCGCGGACGATCCTGATCAGCGGCTACGATCTGAGCGAATACGCGGAGCAAACGCAGGGCTGCCCGATGCTGGCGAAGCCGATCGACGCGCGGGCGCTGCTGGCGGCGATCGAGCAGGAATTCGCCGCGCTGCCGCCGCCGGAACCTGCTCCCGTGCCGGTGCCCGTGGCGCGGCCTGCCGCCGTCCCGCAGCGCACCGCCCGCCCGGTCGCGGCTGGTCCGCGTCCCGCCGCCCGTCCGGTGGCCGCGCCGCCGCCCGTGCGCGCTGGCGCTCCGCGTCCCGTGCGGGGTGCGCCCGCACCCGTGGCGGCGCGGGCCGGTGGGCCGATGGCGCGCGCGATCGCCGCGCCGGTGGCCGAAGATTTCCCCGATGAAACGCCTGCCGGGGACGAGGCGGAGGCGGTGGCCGCGCCGACCGAAGCCGCGGCCGAGGTCGCGGCAGAATCCGAGGACGCCGGGTTGGTCGGCCAGGTGCTCGGTGCCTACCAGATTCAACGGAAGCTCGGGATGGCCCGCTGGGGGACGGTCTATGCCGCGGTGCAGATCGCGATCAACCGGCCCGTGGCGCTGAAAGTCCTCGACTCGAGCCACGCGAACGACGCGGAAGCGCGCACCCGTTTCATCTCCGACGCGCGGGCCAAGGCCCACGTGCAGCACCCCTCCACGCAGGCCGTGTATGAGGCCGGCGAATCGGGCGGCCACATTTTCTATGCCTACGAATACGTGGAGGGCCGGACGCTGGCCGAGATCGCCGCGAGCGGGCGGAAACTGGATGAGCCGACGGGCTTGAAAATCCTGCGCACCTCGGCGGAAGGGCTGGCCTATCTCTCCAGCCACAATATCCCGCACGCGCCACCCCAGGCGGGGAGCATTTACCTCGGCGCGGACGGCGGGCCGCGGCTGGCGAATCTCGCCACCCATTCGCCGGACGAGCAATCGCCGGTGCTCGGCGAACTGCAGGCGCTCGGGCGCATCGTGCTCGCGGCGCTCCCGCCGATGGCGCTGCTCAAGCCCGGTCTGCGCGAGCTGATCGTGCGGATGATCCAGCCCGGTCCGCAGGCCTTCGCGGGCTGGGGGCAATTGCTCGTGGCGATCAAGGCGCTGGAGCCCAAGATCGTGCCGCTCGACGCCGCGAAAATCAGCGCCCAGGACCGCTCCGCCGTCGCCGCCGTGGCGCTGCTCCGCAAGCAGCAGCGGCGCTCGCTTTACATCAATGTCGCCAGCTTCGTCAGCCTCATCGCGCTGTTCGTGACTTTCAGCGTGATCGGCTACCGGAAGTTTTTCGGGACCAATGAGCGCGACATGGGCGCGCTGATCGAGATCCCCGCGGGCGAGTTCATTTTCGGCGGCGGCGAGCCCGTGGTGCTGCCCGCCTTTTGGATCGACAAATACGAGGTCACCTACGGGCAGTACGCGAGGTTCGTCGATTTCCTGAAAAAGAATCCGCCGCGGGCCGCCGAGTTCGACGACTCCCGCCAGCCGTTCACCAAGGGCTCGCACATCCCCAAGAACTGGGACATCTATTTTGGCAACGCCAAGGTCGGCCACCCCGTGCGCTCCATCCCGATCGACCTGAACTGCCCGGTCATGGAAATCGACTGGTGGGACGCCGCCGCCTACGCCAAGTGGAAAGGGCGCGAGTTGCCGACCGAGCAGGAGTGGGAGAAAGCGGCGCGCGGCGCGAAAGGCTTCGTCTATCCGTGGGGCGAAGATCCCGCCCCGAAAAAGGCCAACTCCAACGCCGACTACAAGCCGTCCGAGCCCGCCGCCGAGGGGACGGTGGATGGCTACAATTTTTGGAATCCGGTGGACGCGGTGCGCGGCGACAAAAGTCCGTTTGGCGTCGTCGGCATGGCGGGTAATGTCGCGGAATGGATCGCCACTTGGGATCCGGTGAAAAAGCGCCCGCTCATCAAGGGGGGCAGCTTCATGGCCTCCGACCTGCGGCTCGACCGCAGCAGCGACGCCGATCCGGCCACCATCGCCGAATCCATCGGCTTTCGCACCGTCACCCACACCGCCCCCGTCAAAAAATGAAACTTGCCCACCTGCTCCTCGCCGCCGCCGGCCTCCTCGCCGCCGCCGCTCCCGCCCGCGCGCAGATCGCCGTTTCGATCAGCGTGAAGGAGCGCCTCCACATCCGCCACGAGCCGGTGCTCGCGACCGTCTCCGTGACGAACAACACCGGGCGCGACATCACCCTGGAAGACACCCGGCAGGGCCAGTGGTTCGGCTTTCAAATCAACGCCGATGGCGACCAATTCATCGCCCCGCGCGATCCGAACTACCACCTCGACCCGCTGCCCATCCGGGCCGGCGAAACCCTCAAACGCACCGTCAATCTCAACGAACTCTATCCGCTCGGGGAGTTTGGCATCTACTCGGTCCGGGCCAATATCTACTTCGCCGGCATGGACCGGTATTTCAGCTCGAAGCCGACCCACGTCGAGGTCACCGAGGGCCGGGTCATCTGGCGGCGGGTCGCCGGCGTGCCCGAGGGCGGGAAAAATGCCGGCCAGACCCGCGTTTTCACCCTCCTCATGCACCAGCGCGGCGAGCAGAGCCTCCTCTACGTCCGCGTCGAGGATCAGGACGACGGCTCTGTCTTCTGCACGACCCCGCTCGGTCGCATGATCGACGGTGTCGCGCCCGACATGCAGCTCGACAGCCGGAACAATCTCTACGTGCTCCAGCTCGTGGGGCTGCGCCGGTTTGCGCTGTCCAAAATCGGCGTGAACGGCGAATTCCTCGGCCAGTCCTACTACGGCGTCCCCAAGGCCCGGCCCTACCTCCGCAAACAGCCCGACGGCTCACTGCAACTCGTCGGTGGCAAGCGCGAGGAAGTCGCCCAGAACCCGACCAAACTCCCGCCGCCGGCCAAGCTCTCCGACCGTCCGCCCGGCTTGCCGAAATAGGAATCCGCCGCGCGTCATGGACCTGCTCAAACGCCCGCGCCGCCTGCGCTCCTCCCCGGTCCTGCGGGCCATGGTCCGCGAGACCGCGCTCGCGCCGGACGATTTCATCCTCCCGCTTTTCGTCTCGGAAAAAATCGCCGCACCCGTGCCGGTCGCCAGCATGCCCGGAGTCTTTCAGCTCACGGAAAAAGCGCTCATCGAGGAAGCCGCGGGCGCCCATGCCGATGGCGTCCCCGCGGTGCTGCTCTTTGGCATCCCGGCGCACAAAGACGAGCTGGCCTCGCAGGCTTACGCCGCCGACGGCGTGGTGCAGCGGGCCGTCCGCGCGCTGAAGGCTGCGGTGCCGGGGTTGCTCGTCATCACCGACGCCTGCCTCTGCGAATTCATGAGCCACGGCCACTGCGGCGTGACGACCTTTCACGGCGACCACGCCCACGTGGACAACGACGCCAGCGTCGCCCTCCTCGCCCGCACCGCCGTCTCCCACGCCGAGGCCGGGGCCGACATCATCGCGCCGAGCGACATGATGGACGGCCGCATCGGCGCCCTCCGCCGCGCGCTCGACGCCGCCGGCTTCACCCACACCCCGCTCCTTTCCTACGCCGCGAAATTCGCCTCCGCCTTTTACGGCCCCTTTCGCGACGCCGCCGAAAGCGCCCCCGTCCGCGGCGACCGCCGCACCTACCAGATGGACCCGGCCAATGCCCTCGAAGCACTCCGCGAAGTCGCCCTCGACATCGAGGAAGGCGCGGACCTCGTCATGGTCAAACCCGGCCTGCCCTGCCTCGACCTCGTCTGGCGCATCAAAGAGCAGTTCGGCCTGCCGACCGCCGCCTACCATGTTAGCGGCGAATACGCCATGCTCAAGGCCGCCGCCCAGCTCGGCTGGCTGGATGAAAAAGCCTGCGTCCTAGAGCAGATGCTTGCCTTCAAACGCGCCGGAGCCGACCTCATCCTCACCTACTACGCCCGCCAGATCACCCGCTGGCTGGGCGAGAAAAAATAGGCGGACTGCAAGATATGTTCGTGGCCGGAGTGCGCAGTGTTCGGCCTCCCCGCCGAACACTCACCAACCCACACCTAACCACCAATCCAACATGAGAAACGTCATCCTCGCCCTCCTCGGCATCATCGCCATCGTCCTCGTCGTCGCCGCCCTGCAGCCCGCCGATTTCCGCGTCTCCCGCACGACCACCATCGCCGCCCCGCCCGCCGCGGTTTACGACCAGATCAGCAACTTCCAGAAATGGAATGGCTGGTCGCCCTGGGCCAAGCTCGATCCCGCGATGAAGAGTGAGATGTCGGCTCCGGCTGCGGGAGTCGGAGCCACCTACTCGTGGTCGGGGAACAGCGAAGTCGGCACCGGGCGCATGACCATCACCGACGCCAGGCTGAGCGAGCGCGTGGTCATGAAACTGGAATTCACCAAACCGATGGCCGCCACGAACACCACGGAATTTGTCCTCAAGCCCGACGGCCGCGGGACGGAGATCACCTGGAGCATGTCCGGCCACAATAACTTCATGGGCAAAGTCGCGGGGTTGGTCATGAACATGGACAAGATGGTCGGCACCAAATACGAGGAGGGCTTTGCCAACCTGAAGAAGGTCGTGGAAAAGCCGGGGCACTAACAGCCTTTGAGCCTTATGAAACATCTCCCGACGGTTGCCGGTGTCCTGCTCGGCTTGCTCTTTGTCCTGTCGTCCGTGGTCGTCCTCTTCGGCCTCGTTAAGATGCCGCCGCCACCCGAGGGCAGCCCGGCCGCGCTGTTCTTTGGTGCGTTTGTTCCCTCGGGATACATGACTTTTGTCAAAGTCCTCGAACTGCTCGGCGGCATCCTCGTAGCCATCCCGCGGACGCGAAACTTTGGCCTGCTCGTGCTCGGGCTCATCCTCGTAAACATCCTCGCCTTCCACATCTTCATTATGAAAGGAGCCACGCTTTTCGACCCGATGTTCATCGTCATCGTCCTGCTCGCGGCTTACCTCCTGTGGTGCGGGCGCAAGTCCTTCGCTGCTCTCGGAAACTAACCCATCGGTCCCATGAGCAGCGTCCGCGTATTAGTCGGCACCAAGAAAGGCGCGTTCATCCTCACCTCGGATGCGCAGCGCGAGCATTGGGAAGTCAGCGGCCCGCACTTCGCGGGCTGGGAGATGTATCACCTCAAGGGTTCGCCCGTGAACCCGGACCGCATCTATGCCTCGCAGACCAGCGGCTGGTTTGGGCAGGTCATCCAGCGCTCGGACGATGGCGGAAAAACGTGGGCGACACCCGATGGCTCCGCGCTGCCGGCACCGGGTGAGTTTCCGCAAGGCGAGAGTAACAAGTTTGTCTATGCGGGCGAAGTCGGCACCCACAAGTGGTATGACGGCACGCAGCATCCGTGGGAGTTCAAGCGCGTGTGGCACCTGGAGCCGTCACTCACCGAGTTGAACACGGTGTATGCCGGGGCGGAAGACGCCGCCCTTTTCAAGTCCGTGGACGGCGGTGCGACGTGGCAAGAACTCCCCGGTCTGCGCGCGGCCAAGGGCACCCTCTGGCAGCCCGGTGCCGGCGGCATGTGTCTCCACACGATCCTCCTCGATCCGAGCAATGAGCGGCGCATCTATGCCGCCATTTCCGCCGCGGGCGCGTTTCGCACCGACGATGGCGGCGCGACTTGGAAGCCGATCAATCGCGGCCTGAAGTCCGCCTACGAACTCCCCGACCCGAACGCCGATGTCGGCCACTGCGTCCATCGCATCGCCATGCACCCATCGCGCCCGGACGTGCTTTTCATGCAGAAACACTGGGACGTGATGCGCAGCGATAACGCCGGCGACATGTGGTACGAGGTCAGCGGCAACCTCCCCACCGACTTCGGGTTTCCCATCGAAGTCCACGCGCACGAGCCGGAGACGATTTATGTCGTGCCGATCAAGAGCGACTCCGAGCACTTCCCGCCCGAGGGAAAACTGCGCGTGTATCGCAGCCGCACCGGCGGCCACGAATGGGAGCCACTGACCAAAGGACTCCCGCAGGAAAACTGCTTCGTCAACGTGCTGCGCGATGCCATGGCCGTGGACTCACTCGACTCGTGCGGCATCTACTTCGGCACCACCGGCGGCCAGGTCTATGGCTCCGCAGACAGCGGCGACTCGTGGAAAGCGATCGTGCGCGACCTGCCGGCCGTCCTCTCCGTGGAAGTGCAGACGCTGCCGTGATCCGCGTGGCGCTCCCGTTTCACCTCCGCACGCTGGCCCGCGTGGCGGAAGACGTGGTGCTGACCCTGCCGGGTCCCGCCACCATGCGCGCCGTGCTCGACGCTCTGGAAGCCCGTCATCCTGCCTTGCGCGGCACCATCCGCGATCACGGCACCTTGCAGCGCCGCCCTTTCATCCGGTTCTTCGCCTGCCAGGAAGACATCTCCCTCGAAGATCCCGACACCTTGCTGCCGGAACCCGTCGCCAACGGTGCCGAACCGCTGCTCATCGTTGGGGCCATGGCCGGTGGATGACGGGAATTTTTTCCCGTGGCTTGCGTCCCAGAGGCTTGTCGGATTCGTTTCCGAGGAAACAACCAAACAAGGACCAGCCATGAATCCAATCCACGTCGAAACTGCGGTCAAAGAACGCTACTCCTCCGGGGCCGAGTGCTGTGAGCCGGCGCTCTGCTGCCCGGTGGATTACGATCCGCAGTATTTGCAAGTCATCCCCAGCGAAGTCATCGAGCGCGACTACGGCTGCGGCGATCCGAGCAGGCACCTGCGGCCGGGCGAGACGGTGCTCGATCTCGGGAGCGGGACGGGAAAAATTTGTTTCATCGCCGCGCAGGTCGTGGGTGCGACGGGGCGGGTGATCGGCGTGGACATGACGGACGCGATGCTCGATGTCGCGCGGCGCAATGCGCCGGTCGTGGCGGAGCGCATCGGGTTTGCCAATGTGGAGTTTCGCAAAGGCCGCATCCAGGATCTCGCGCTCGATTTGGAGCGGCTCGACGCGGAGCTGAAAGCGCGGCCGATCGCGGACGCCAACGCTTTTCTCCGCGCGGGAGAACTGGCGGCGGAGCTGCGCGTGCGGCATCCGCTGGTGGCCGACGATTCCGTGGACGTGGTGGTTTCAAACTGCGTGCTCAACCTCGTGGAGGGGCGCGCGAAGCGGCAGCTTTTCGAGGAAATTTTCCGCGTGCTGCGGCGCGGCGGGCGGGCGGTAATCAGCGACATCGTGAGCGACGAGGAGGTGCCGCTGGCCATGCAGAATGATCCCGAACTGTGGAGCGGCTGCATCAGCGGGGCGCTGACGGAGAGTGGGTTCGTGCGCGCGTTTGTGGACGCGGGATTTTATGGCGTGCGGATTTTAACCCGCGACGCGGAGCCGTGGAGGACGGTGCAGGGGATCGAGTTTCGGTCGGTGACGATCGAGGCGTTCAAGGGCAAGCAGGGCGCGTGTTTCGAGCGCGGGCAGGCAGTGATTTACAAGGGGCCGTTCAAGAAGGTGCTCGACGACGACGGCCATGCCTTCGAGCGGGGCGAGCGTTACGCGGTTTGCGACAAGACCTTTCAGCTCTACCGGCGCGAGCCGTATCGCGAGGCGTTCGAGTGCATCGAGCCGCGCACGCCCATCGCGCCGGAGGAAGCGCGGCCTTTCGACTGCTCCGGCATCCGCCTGCGCCACCCGAAGGAAACCAAAGGCCAGGACTACGACGCCACCACCGACGCGAGCCAGTGCCGCGACGGCGGCGACTGCTGCTGATTAGGATCATTTTTGGAACCACGGATTGCACGGATTACGCGGATTTTTGTTTTCCTAAAATCCGTGTAATCCGTGCAATCCGTGGTCAAAAATTCGTCGCGTTAGGATTTCGGTCCATCTTCTAAAATCCGTCCACCCCGTCAAAAAAACATGAACCGCTTCGACGAAAAACTCTCCGCGCACGGGCTCGCGCTGCGCCGCGGAAAACTCCGGACGCTGCAAATCAACGTCGGGCGGAAGTGCAACCAGGCATGCCATCACTGCCATGTGGACGCCGCGCCGTGGCGCACGGAGATGATGAACGCCGAGGACGCGCAGCGCGTGGGCGCGTGGATCGCGGAGCATCGGCCGGAGATCGTGGACATCACCGGCGGGGCGCCGGAATTGAGCGCGCACTTCCGCTATTTTGTGGAGACGGCGCGGGCCGCGGGCGCGCACGTCATTGATCGGAATAACCTGACGATCATCGAGACCAAGCCGTTTGCCTGGCTGCCGGAGTATCTCGCCGCGCACGGGGTGGAAGTCATCGCCTCGCTGCCGTGCTACACGGCGGGCAATGTGGACGCGCAGCGCGGGGACGGCGTCTTTGCCCAGAGCATCTCCGCGCTGCGGAAACTCAACGCCGTGGGCTATGGCACGCGGCTGCCGCTGAACCTCGTGTACAACCCGCTCGGCGCGAAGCTGCCGGGGCCGCAGGCGGAACTCGAAGCGGACTACAAAGAGGCGCTCCAGCGCGACTTTGGCATCGTCTTTCACGGGCTTTTCACGATCACGAACCAGCCCATCGCGCGCTTCGCCGAGGATCTCCGCGCGCACGGCCAGTGGGACGCCTACCTCGAACTCCTCGCCAACAGTTTCAACCCCGCGACGGTGGATGGCCTGATGTGCCGGAGCACGCTCAGCATCGGTTGGCGCGGCGAGCTATTCGACTGCGACTTCAATCAGATGCTCGGCATGCAACTGCGCAACGGGCGTCCGCTTTTCCTCTGGGACGTGACGCCGGCGGACCTCGCAGAGCGGGCCATCGCGACGGGCATCCACTGCCTCGCCTGCACGGCGGGCGGCGGGAGCAGTTGCACCGGGTCCACGGTCACGGCGGCGGCGCAGGAAATCGCCGGCGGCGGAGGCTGAGCGAAAAGGGGGATACGCGGCGCATGGGTAGAAAAAACGGCGCACCCCGCGGACGCTTCGGCGGGCACGGTCACCTTCTGATACCAACTCTCACAATTAAACGGACTGTTTTTGGGGAGTAACGGAATGACGGAATTCTGCCAAATGACAGA
>JAYWEB010000066.1:0-5595 GCA_043779575.1 Chthoniobacter sp.
TCGATCACCTGCCTGAAGCTCGCGGAGATCATCCAGGACGCGGGGCTGCCGGCGGGCGTGGTGAATTTTGTGACCGGCGCGGGCGAGGTCGGCGCGGCGGTGATGGGCCACGCGATCCCGGCGAAGGTCGCGTTCACGGGCTCGACGGAGGTGGGCAAGATCATCATGCGCTCACTCGCGGGCTCGGACAAAAGGATGACGATGGAGCTGGGCGGCAAGGCGGCGAACATCGTCTTCGACGACGCGCCGCTCGACCAGGCGGTGGAAGGCATCGTGAACGGCATCTTTTTCAACCAGGGCCATGTCTGCTGCGCCGGCTCGCGCCTGCTCGTGCATGAGCCCGTGGCGGAGCGGGTGCTGGCGAAGCTCAAGAACCGCCTCCGCGTGCTGCGCGTGGGCGATCCGATGGACAAGAACACCGACCTCGGCGCGATCAATTCGCGGGAGCAGCTCGGGCGCATTCGGGAGTTAGTCGAGCATGGGGTAAAGGAGGGCGCGGAACTCTTTCAGCCAACTTGTAAGTTGCCGAGTAAGGGATTCTACTTTCCGCCGACGCTCTTTAGCGGGGTAAGTATGAGCCATCGCATTGCGCGTGAGGAAATCTTCGGGCCGGTGCTTTCGATACTTACTTTCCGCACGGTCGATGAGGCGATCGAGAAGGCGAATAACACGGCCTATGGGTTAAGCGCCGGGGTGTGGACGGACAAGGGTTCCCGCATTTTGAAAATGAGCACGGAGCTGAAGGCGGGCGTGGTGTGGGCGAACACGTTTAATAAGTTCGACCCGGCGTCGCCGTTTGGCGGCTACAAGGAAAGCGGCTTTGGCCGCGAGGGTGGGCGCCAGGGGTTATTGGATTACTGCCAGCTCGTTTGAGCGCTATGTTATTTGAAACGCAGAGACGCGGAGACGCAGAGGTCGGCAAGACGCTCGTATGGTTTGCGAGCAGTCTGCGCTTGAAGTCAGTGCCACGACGACCATTCCGTAATTTGGTAAAATTCCGTAATTCCGTTCCTGCCGTTTTCGGAACGGAGGAAACGGAATTACGGAATTTTACCAAATTACGGAATGACGGTGCCGCGCGAATTTCGCGGTCAGGACACCGGGGCATTTTCCTCCGCGTCCTCTGCGCCTTTGCGTCTCTGCGTTAAATTTTTTTCCCATGTCCCGTCTTCCCATCACCAAAACCCCGAAAGTCTATGTCGGCGGCGCTTTCATCCGCTCAGAAAGTGCGCGTGTGTTTCCGCTGAAAGACGCGGCGGGAAATTTCTACGCGAACATCCCGCAATGCACGCGCAAGGACCTGCGCAATGCCGTCGAGGCTGCCGCGAAGGCCGGCCCCGGCTGGGCGAAACGCACCGGCTACAACCGCGGCCAGATTCTTTACCGCCTCGGCGAAATGCTCGAGGCCCGCGCCAGCGAGATGGCCGGCGCGATCCTGCTCGGCGGCGCATCGAAAGCCGCCGCTGCGCGCGAGGTCGCCGCGAGCGTGGACCGGCTGATCCACTACGCCGGCTGGGCCGACAAATACGAGCAGGTGCTCGGCAATGTGAACCCCGTCGCGTCGCCGCATTTCAATTTCACCGTCACCGAGCCGATGGGCATCGTCGGCGTGCTCGCGCCCGACACCGCGCCGCTCCTCGCGCTCGTCTCGCTTTTCGCCCCCGCGATCACCAGCGGGAATACCGTCGTCGCGCTCGCGTCCGAGACGCAGCCGTATCCGGCGATCCTGCTCGGCGAAATGCTCGCCACCAGCGACCTGCCCGGCGGCGTGGTCAACCTCCTCACCGGCTTCCGCAAGGAAATGCTGCCGACCTTCGCGACCCACACGCATCTCCGCGTGCTTTGCGGAGTCGCCAACGCGGAGGAGCGCAAGGCCCTCGCGCTCGGAGCCGCTGAGAGCGTGAAGCGCCTGCGGCTCATCAAAGCGGAGGACCAGCTCGACTGGTTCGCCGACACCGCGCAAAGCCTCTACACGATCCGCGACACGCTGGAGTTTAAGACGACGTGGCACCCCATCGGCGCGTGAACCTCCGCGCCGGCATCGCATCCAAGCTTGCTGCGGTGCTCGCCGTGCTCGTCCTCGGTGTCGGCGCCGGATGTTCCAGCGTGCGCCCGGTTGCGGAAAAGCGGCCGGCTTTGACCTCCGCGCACCGCACCCACCAGCCGACGCCGAAAGTGGTCCGCAACCAGCCGAAGCAGCGCCCCACCGCCGTGCAAAAAATGAATCCCGTCTTCTGGCTCGGCAACCTCGACGACCCGCAGCCGCCGGCGTGGTACGCCCAGGACGATGCGGCGCGCGGGCGCAAATGGCAGCGGCGCAATGGGCTCCACAATTTCACCTTTTACGTGATCGGCATCGCGGATCGGGAGTTCTCACAGACGGGGCGCTTTCCCGGCACCGTCTTTAATCCGCACGGCGGCTGGAACTGGACCGTCTGCCGCTACCACTGGCTGCGCCTGCCGCTCATTTCCTACAAAGGTCAGCGCGTCGTCTTTTATGTCGGCTGGCGGGAGCGCGGAAACTTCGGTGTGAAACTCAACTTCCGCAGCGGGCGGCGGAAGTAATCGGAGCCCGCGCCGTCCCGCACGAGACGCGCGCGTTTTCCCTCCCGTCCACAAAAAATGCGGCGTCCCGCGCGCCCGGCTGCTAATGCTGCCGCATGCCCAAATCATGCACCGTGGATCAGCCCGCGGAATTGCTCCCTTTCCTCTTCGCCTCGTGGCCCGACGAAAAGCGCAAGCAGGTGCGCACTTGGCTGAAATTCCAAGCGGTCACGGTCAATGACCGGCCGATCTCGCAGTTCAATCACCCACTGCAGCCGGGCGATGTCGTGGCTATCCGGTCGGACCGTTTCGCCGTGCCGAAAACCACGCTGCCCTCGGGGATGAAGGTCTGCTTTGAAGACGCGGCCATCATCGTCATCGACAAACCCGCGAACCTTCTCAGCATCGCGACGGAGGCCGAGCAGGAGAAGACCGCCTACTTCCAACTCACCGACTATCTGCGGCGCGGCAATGAGCAGGCGCGCGACCGCGTGTGGATCGTCCACCGGCTCGACCGCGAGACTTCGGGGCTGATGGTTTTTGCCAAAACCGAGCAGGCGAAGCGCGCGCTGCAAACCGGCTGGGACGAGGCCACGAAGCGCTACGAGGCCGTGGTCGAGGGCCGGCTGCGCGACGATGCGGGGACGTTTTCCTCGGACCTCGACGAACGCAGTACGCTCCGCGTGTACAGCGCGCCGCCGAGCGAGTTCACGCGGCACGCCGTCACGCGCTTCCGGGTGCTGGCGCGGCGCGAGTGGCGCACGCTGGTCGAGCTGACTTTGGAAACGGGACGCCGTCACCAGATCCGCGTGCAGCTCGCCGACGCCGGCTGCCCGATCATCGGCGACAAAAAATACGGCGCGAAATCCGACCCCGTGAAACGCCTCGGCCTGCACGCCTGCGGGCTCCGCTTTCCGCATCCCGAGACCCGGCGCGAGATGAGCTTCGAGTCCCCGATGCCAAAGGAATTGCTCAAGCTGGTTTGAGCGTGCGGCGCGGCGGAAGCGCCGTGAGGCAAGCGGAGGTGCCGCCCGACTGGCCCGCCAGAATAGTGACACCGGCCTCATCGCCGCGCGTCCCAAGCCGGGGGCTTGGGCTGCCATCGCTCGGTCAGCCGAGCGCGAACGCATCCGCCGCGACGGTCGCACCCGTGGTCGCTTTCACCCGCGCGTCATTCGCCGCCAGGTGCGTGAGCGCGTGATGCACGGCTTCCGCGTCCTCGCCGAGCGCGGTGGCGATTTGCCCCGCCGTCTGCGGCTGCGCGGAGAGCGCGCCGCGGGTCCGCGCGAGCAGCTTCAGCACGCTGGCCGCGGCTTTTTTCCCGGCCTCCACGCCGGGCTGATGATACGCGTTCACATGCACCAGCGAGCCGTAGAAACCCACCGCGCGCTCATACAGCGCGATCAGCGCGCCGACGCTGAATGGCGTGACCGCCGGGATGCTCACGGTGATGGAATCGCGCCCGCCTTCGTAGAGCGCCGTCCGTGTTCCGCGCAGAAAACCTTGCAGAAAATCCGCCGTCGTCGCGCCCGGCTCCACCTCCATCGAAGCGCCAGCGCGCCCTTTCCGCACCTCGATGAACGTCAGGAAAAAATTGTGCACGCCGTCGCGAAGCTGCTGCACGTAGGCGTGCTGGTCGGTCGAGCCTTTGTTGCCATAGACGGCGATGCCCTGGTTCACCTTGCGCCCGTCGAGATCGAGTTCCTTGCCGAGCGATTCCATGACGAGCTGCTGGAGGTATTTCGAGAAAAGCACGAGCCGGTCTTTGTAGGGCAGCACCACCATGTCCTGCTCGCCGCGTCCGTGGCCGGCGCAGTGCCACATCAGCGCGAGCAGCATGGCCGGATTTTTCAGCGTCTCGGTGCCGCGCGTCCATGCGTCCATCGCGGCTGCGCCGTCGAGCAGCGCCTGCATGTCCAGCCCCTGCAGCCACAGCGGCACCAGGCCCACCGCGCTCACCACGCTCGTGCGGCCGCCCACCCAATCCCACATCGGGAAGCGCGCCAGCCAGCCGCCCGCCGTCGCGTATTTATCCAGCGCCGAGCCGAGGCCCGTCACGGCCACCGCGTGCTTGCCGAAATCCAGCCCCGCCTTTTTATACACCGCCTCCGCCTCCAGCATCCCGTTGCGCGTTTCGGCGGTGCCGCCGCTTTTCGACACCACCACGACGAGCGTGTGCTCCAGCCGCGCAGCCAGCGCGCCGAGCACGCGGTCCATGCCTTGCGGGTCGGTGTTGTCGAAAAAGTGCAGCCGCATCCGGTCGTCCGCCGTGCCCAGCGCGTCGGCCACAAACTGCGGTCCCAGCGCCGAGCCGCCGATGCCGATGAGCAGCACGTCGGTGAACTTCCCGCCCGCGTGAATCCGCGCCACGAACTCGCGGATCGCCGTGTTGCAGCCGGTGATCTCGGCCGTCAGTTCCGGCGTCGGGGCGAGCTGCGGCGCGCGCAGCCAGTAGTGCCCGACCATCCGGCCCTCGTCGGGATTGGCGATCCCGCCGCGTTCCAAGTCCGCCATCGCCGCGCATGCGCGCTGCGCCAGCGGCTCCATCTTCGCGAAGAAATCATCCGCAAACCGCATCCGCGAAATATCGAGGCAAAAGCCCGTCGCGGCGTGGCGGAGAAAATACTGCTGATAACGATCCCAAAGTGAATTCATCCGCCGACGATGCCACCGGACCCCGGCGGGCTGTCGAGCCGGGAGTCGCGGCGGTGGCTGGAAAAAACCCGTCATCCTGAGCGGAGTTCCGTGCGGGCGAAGGCGGGACGGAACGCCGTCGAAGGACCTCTAACTATTTGTGGGCAGAGGCGGCGGGCAAATGAATGACGAATGACGAATGTGGAATGACGAAATTACGGGCGCGCGTCTTGCCGCCGGTCATGTCCTGCTCCGGCGCGGTTGTTGTTCGGCACCCCGGAGCGGGCCGCTTCGCGGTGCTCCGGCTCGCGCTCACCACCACTGCATTTTGTGGCTGGTGAACCAATAGAGCCACCACGCGATCAGGCCGCCCGCGACCCAGCGCCACAGCCACATCCGCGAGCCGGGCGCGCGGGG
>JAYWEB010000067.1:0-5594 GCA_043779575.1 Chthoniobacter sp.
TACGCCTTCGACATCGGCAACGAACTCGGCTGCGGCGCGCATCTCAAATCCCTGCGGCGCACCAAGAGCGGCAAGTTCACGCTGGAGCATTCCGTGACCGTCGAGGAAATCAAAACACTCGATCCGCGTGAAATCGAGAAGCGCATCCTCAGCCTGCCGACGGTCTCCCGCATGCGTGGTGCATGATGCGTCCGCTGTCATCCGTTGCTGAGCTGGCGGGCCTTCCCGGGCCGCTCTTCCTCGCCATCGGCGTCTTCGACGGCGTGCATCTCGGGCACCAGGCCGTCCTCCGCCGCGCGCGCGACGATGCGCAAAAATCCGGCGGCACCGCCGTCGCAGTCACCTTCGACCCGCACCCCATCCGCGTACTCCGCCCGGAGCTGGCCCCGCGCCTTCTCACCTCCACACCCCACAAGCTCCAGCTCATCCGCGACCTCGGTATCGCGCACATTCTCCTCATCCCGTTCGACCACGCCTTCGCCGCGACTGCGCCCGCCGACTTCATCCGCTCACTCGTCGCCGCCGCGAAACCACTGCGCGAAATTTGCGTCGGCTTCGAGTGGTCATTTGGCAAAGGCCGCGCCGGCAATCTCGCGCTGCTCGAAAAGCTCGGCGCACAACTCGGCTTCGCCGAAGTCGGCGTGCCCGCGGTGGAGGTGGACGGCGAAATCGTCAGCAGCACGCTCATTCGCCGGGCGGTGGAAAAGGGCGATCTGAACCACGCGGCGCGGCTGCTCGGCCGGGAGTTCACGATCCTCGGCACCGTCGTCGAGGGCGATCACATCGGGAAAACGCTGGGCTTTCCGACCGCCAACCTCAGCGCCCACAACGAGCAGTTCCCCCCCAACGGCGTCTATGCCGTCGAAGCCCGGCGCGGCGCGCAGACGCTGCCCGGCGTCGTGAACATCGGCGTCCGCCCGACCATCAAGACCGCCAGCGGCGAGCGCATCCTCGAAGTGCATCTCTTCGACTTCGACGAAACCATCTACGGCGAAGACCTCGAAATCACCTTCCGCAAATTCCTCCGCCCCGAGCAGAAATTCCCTTCGCTCGCTGCCCTCCGCGAGCAGATCGCGCAAGACGTCGCCCACGCCCGCGCGGTGCTCCGCGAGCCCGCGCCGCGTTATTCTCCGAGGCAGTAAAGCGACTGGTGCCCACGGAGAAAGAGGTTCTTGCCGACGATGGCCGGCGAGGCGTCGAAGCGGTCGTCGAGCTGATTGGTGGCGAGAATTTCCAGCTTGTCGGCCTGCTTGATGACCACGGTTTTTCCATCGCGTCCGACGAGATAGATGCGGCCGTCGGCGCTGACCGGCGAGGCATAGACGCCACCCATGAGGTCGTTGATGCGCTCGGCATCGACGAGCGGTTTGCCGGTGGTGGCGTCGAGGCAGGAGAGGACGCCGTTGTTGCCGGAGTAAAAGTACAGGCGCCCGCCGACGAGCAGCGGCGAAGGAACGTAGGGCGTGCCTTTCCCGAGCTGCCAGGCGATGGCGTCGGTGCCCGTGAGGTCGCCGGTGCGGCCGAGCTGGATGGCGAGCAGCGCCGCGCCGCGGTAACCGCTGATCGCGTAGAGCCGCCCGGCCTCGCTCACGGGCGTGGGGATGACGTTGGCGGTCATGCCCGCGCACTCCCAAACGGGTGCGCCGGTGGCGAGGTCGTAGCTGCGGATTTTGTTCGTCGCGCAGACGATGACCTGCGCTTTGCCGCCGTGCTCGACGATGAGCGGCGTGGACCAGGTGGTCGGCTCGTCGCGCGGCTGCCGCCAGCGCTCTTTCCCGGTTTTTTTGTCGAGCGCGACGATGAAGTCCGCGCCCTCGTGATCCCAGTTCACCACGATGGTGTCGCCGTGCAGCGTGGGCGATGAGCCTTCGCCGAAGGAAGCGCGCGTCTGCATGTCGCCGAAGTCTTTCTCCCACTGGAGTTCGCCTTTCATGTCGTAGCAATACAGGCCGAACGATCCGAAATACGCGAAGACGTGCTCGCCATCGGTAACTGGCGAACCGGACGCGAAACCGTGGTCGCGGTGATGGCCCTCGTGCGGCACCTGCTGGCGCGCGGTCTTCTGCCAGAGCTGTTGGCCGGTCTTGCGGTCGATGGAAATGATGACGAACTGCACTGGCGCGGTCGGCTTCTCCGCGCGCATCCCGCCGCCCCCTCCACCGCCGGGGCCCCGCCGCGGGCGACCGCCCTCCGGTGCCGGTTCCGCCACGGCTGGCGGTGCGGCCGGCACTTCGGCTGGCGGTGCGGCGGCGGCATCGGGTTGCGGCGCTTCGATCGCCGTGAGGATGAAAACCTGATCCTCCCACACGATCGGCGTGGCCGATCCCTCGCCGGGGATTTTGAACTTCCACTTCACATGCTCGGTCTCGCTCCAGGTCGTCGGCGCGCTGCCGTGCGGAGCGGTCCCATTGCAAGCGGGGCCGCGCCATTGCGGCCAATGCTGACTCCCGGCGGGATCGGCGGCGCTGACCACGGTGACGCTCGCGACGAAGGCAAGCACAGACAGGATGAGGTGATTCATGATTGGGGGGCTTCGGGTGTGGGGCTGAAACGATGGCGCGTGGATGAAGTTGCGGCCGGTCGCGCGGATGGGCCTGCCAACCCGAAAGCCAAACGCAAAAGCGCTCACCGGACAATCCGCGAAGACCGATTTGCCGCCTTGAGCACCAAAGGTGCGACGGCAAGCCCGCCCTGGGCAACGCCCTGGGAAAGAGTGAAAGAACCAGCCAGCCCTGAAGGGGCGACACCAGTGATGGCGCACAATTTTGTCCCGCCCCTTCAGGGCTGGCCGCTGTGGAATGTCGTTCCCAGGGCGTTGCCCTGGGCTGGCTGGGGTGAGGCCGTTGGCCTCCCAGGCGCGGCGTTCGGGTTAAAACGCGGCCAATGACGCGCGCTTGGCCGCCGCCGCGCGGCGGGCTTCACTCACTTCGCCGGGCCAGATGCGCTTGAGCACGGCGGCGAGGCGGTAGCCGCCGAGGGCGAGGTTGCGGCGGGTGATTTGCGTGGCCCAGATGTCGTAAGTGGCGTTGACGATGGTCGCCTTGGCTTCCCATTCAAAGTGCTGGCCCACCGCGATGGGCCGCCCGAAGCGCAAGCGCACGTAAGCTTCGCGCGCCGCAGGGAGCATTTCCGTGGCCCAGATGCGGCTGGCCGGCCCGAGGATTTCGCCGGTATTCAAACCGGGAGGGACGGACGCGGTGAGATTTTGGGCAAAGGCGCGCGGGGTCGCGGCTCCGGCCTGCGTCATCGCCATTTCCACGGTCTTGCTCTCCCAGTAGTCGTGCAGGGTGCTGCCCTGAAAGCGGATGTGGATGCCCCGATTGGTCCCCTCCATCTGGCCCGCGCCGCGCGAGAGCTGGCTGGACTCGGTGAGATAGGCGGTGCCGACGTTGAGCGGTTGATGCAGGTCGCCGATCAAATGGGCGAGCATGCGGAGCGCATCACGCTGACCGAACTGCGGATCATTGCCACCCTGCAGCACGGTGATGCACCGGCGGACCATGTGGACGACGTCATCGGGGCGCGTGCCTTTGATCCCGTCGCCGTAACCGCGTTCGTGGACGGGAATTCCCGTGTAGTGGTAGCGCGGCGCGGCGGATTCCTTCACCGAGGCGGCGGCAGCTTCCAGCGAGTCGCCGCCGAGCAGCGCTTGCACCCGGGCTCCGGCGGGCGTGCCCACGATGAGCCGGTCGGCCACGGCTCCCACCGTCTGGTGCCCGGCGGGTCCATAGGCGGCGGCGCGCGGGAGAAAAGTGGCGAAACAGGCGGCGGCGAGGGCCAGGCTGCCGAGCGGACGGCAGGCAAAGCGTTGCAGGCGGCGGAGGTTCGTGGCGGTATGGCTCATGGTATGGATTTGTGCCTCTGGTCTGCTGAAAAGGCGGAGCCTTCTCCGCAGGGCAGCGGCATGTTCTTTGGCTACTTAGCAGCTTCGATGCCCGGTGTGCGGGCCACGTCCCGCCCCGGCCTAGCGCGGCCGCGCCGCGGCGAGAAACCGCTCCATCCGCGCGGCGCATTTCCGTCGCGCATCGCCTGCCATTTCCACGCCGCTGGCCACGTCCACCGCGAAGGGCTGCACGGCTTGCACGGCCGACCCCACGTTCTCGGGGTTCAAGCCGCCCGCGAGAATGATGTGCAGCGCGGGATGCCGCCGCACGCACTCGGCGGCGAGCGCGAGATCGATCGGCGTGCCGGTGCCGCCGTAGGCCGCGCCGGCATGGGCATCGAGCAGGAGGTGCGGGGTGGAAAACGTGTCCGCCAGCGCGATGGACGCCGCCGCGCGCAGCCGCAGCGCTTTCACAAAAGGCCGCCCCAGCCGGGCAAACTCCGCGCAGTACGCGGCGTCCTCGTCGCCGTGAAACTGCACGAGGTCGATCTCGGGTCGCGCGGCGAGGCGGCGGGCGTCGTCGAGCGGGAGATTCACGACCACGGCGACCCGGGCGACAAACGGCGGCAGCGCGCGCATCCAGTCCGCCGCGGCGTCGATCTCGAGGCAGCGCTGCGAGCCGGGGAAGAGATTGAAGCCGAGCGCATCGGCTCCGAGCGCGATGGCGGCGGCGGCGTCCGCGCGGTTCGTGAGCCCGCAGATTTTCACCCGCACGCGCGCGCTCACTCGATGACTTTCCCCTGCACCTGCTTGATCTGCCCGTGGTGGGTGAGGACTTGGTATTTGCCGTCGCTGTCCTTGAAAAACGCGCTGAGCACCCAGTTCACGAGGCTGATGATGATCGCGCCAAAGAAGGCGCTCCAAAATCCTCCGGCTGAAAAGCCGGGGACGATTCCGCTCACGAGTTTCAGCATCAGCGCATTCACCACGAGGATGAAGAAACCGAGGGTGACGAGGATGAATGGGAGACTCAGCAGGAGCAGCACGGGGCGGATGAAGGCGTTGACGATGCCGAGCAGCAGCGCCGTGCAGATGAGCGCGGTCAGGCCGTCCGCCTGCATCGGGGTCAGATACACCGCCACCGCCACCGCGATGCTCGTGCAGAACCAGCGAATGAGGAATGGTTTCATGCGCGCACGATAGGGCTCGCGCGCCTTGTTTCCAAGCCACTTCGCACGCGGCGCACACTTTCCGCGCGCCCGGCTTGAACGGACGGACGCGGCTGCTAGCATCCGCGGCGTGCGCCCCATTTTTCTGCCGCTGCTCGCCCTCTGGATCCTGCAAGGCACAGGACTGCGCGCGGAATTGAGCGACGAGGAAAAGAAGCGGCAATTCCTCAAGGCGCGCGAGGAAATCCGCACCCTCCCGATGACGCCCTCGCCGGAAGCCACGCCCCGGCCCAAGCCCAAACCGAAACCCGCGACCGCGCCCGAACCCGCCCCGCCGAAGCCGAAACCCAAACCCAAGCCGGACCCCGAGGCGACGCCCCGACCGAAACCCAAACCCGACCCGCAGCCGGAACCTGAAACCACCCCCAAGCCCAAGCCCAAGCCGGAACCCGAGCCCGCGGCGACCCCGCGACCAAATCCTTTCAACCCGACGCCACCGGGAAGCACCCCGGTCGCCCCGGTGCCCAAGCCCGTGCCGACCGCCCCGATCACGATCATCAAGGAAGGCGAAGAGGCTCCGGCCGGCTTTCAGCCCGCGCCCC
>JAYWEB010000068.1:0-2228 GCA_043779575.1 Chthoniobacter sp.
ATCTCGCGCGCTGGCGTTCCGACGGTGTCATCGAATACCGCGGACGCGCCGACGATCAGATCAAGCTCCGTGGTTTCCGCATCGAACCCGGCGAAATCGAGGCCGCACTTCGGCAGGTGCCTGGTGTCGCCGAGTGCCGCGTCGTGTGCCGCGAAGATCCGCAGGGCAACGCCCGGCTCGTCGCCTATTTCATCCCCGCAGTCGGAGGCACGCCTCCGGAAGATCAACTCCGCTCCGCCGTCGCCAGCACGCTTCCGGCGCACATGATCCCGTCCGCCTTCATCGCGGTCCCCGCGTTTCCGCTCACGCCTAATGGCAAGCTCGATCATCGCGCGCTGCCCGCTCCCGCCGAGACATCCGTGGAAACCCTCGGCGAATCTCATCCGCAGACACCGCTCGAACACGACATCGCGGGGCTCTGGGCCGAGGTGCTTGGCCGAAACGGCATCGGAATTCATGATGATTTTTTCGCGCTTGGCGGGCACTCGCTGCTGGCCATCCGGCTGCTCTCGCGCGTGCGCGAAAAACTTGGCGTGGACCTTCCCGTCCGGCGTTTGTTTGAAACGCCCACGGTCTCCGGCGTGGCCGCGTTCATCGCCTCGGAACGCGCCCCGGAAAGGCCTGGGAAAGTGCTTCACAGCTTGATCGCCATCCAGCGCGGCGACCCGCGGCAGCGTCCGTTTTTTCTCGTGCCGGGAGGCTGGGGAGGGGAGATCGAGTTCCTCGTTTACGGAATGCTCAAGCGTCATCTCGGCGCGGACATTCCGCTCTACGGGCTGCGCGCCCGCGGTTCCGACCGCACTATTCCTCCGCACGAGAGCGTTCCGGACATGGTCGCCGATTACGTCGATGATATCCGCACGCGCCAGCCGCACGGTCCGTACTTGCTTGGCGGAGAATGCGTCGGCGGCGTCATCGCGTTCGAGATGGCACGCCTGCTCGAAACGCAGGGCGAGAAAGTCGCGCTGCTGGTCCTGCTCGACACGGGCCGGCCGTCGCGCAGCGCGCTGCGACGCTTCTGCGCCAACCAGCGCAACGAGGAGTGGACGCGGCTCTGGCAGGCTCGTGTCCGGCAGCCGTTTCGGGAACACTTGGAAAAACTCTCCCGCCTCCCGATTGGCGGCAAAGTGAAATACATCTGGCGGCGCGCTCTCCGCTCCCGCTCGTGGTCGAACGCCGCGGATGAGGACCGGCAGGCGGACGTCGAGCGCAAGCTGGCCACGCATTATCCCAAGTTGCTGCTCGGCTACAAAATCGGCGCGTACGGGGGCAAAGTGACATTGCTCATTCCGGAGGAATCGCATCGCCGTTTCGGAAACCAGGGCTGGGACGATGTCGCGACTGGCGGCCTCGATGTGCATGTGCTGCCCGGCGATCATGTCACTTACATACGCGATCACGCCGCCGCCGCCGCCACGCGGCTGCGCGAGATCATCGACCGCGCTAATCTTGAATCTTTATGATCGTTGCACTCGAAAACTGGCAGACCTCACGCGAACCCGAGCCTTTGCGCGCGGGCGAAGTCCATCTCTGGCGCGCGGACCTCGTGCCGACGCCTGAAATCCGCGCCGCCCTCGCGCCGTCCGACTGGATGCAGGCGAGCCGCTTCCACTACGACCGCGAGCGCGAACGCTTCATTGCCACCCGCGGTCTGCTGCGCCTGATTCTTTCAAAATATGTCGCCGCCGATCCGGTCGCGCTCCAGTTTGCCGCCGGTCCTCACGGCAAGCCCGAATTGATTTCACCGCCCACTGCGCTCCGCTTCAATCTCAGCCACTCCGACGATCTTCTCCTGCTCGCCGTCACGCACGGGCGTGAGGTCGGCGTCGATCTCGAATACATGCGCCCGGAGGTTCCGTTCGAGTCACTGGCCGACCACTATTTCGACCCGGACGACGCGTGGGATTTGCGCCTGCTGCCGCCGGCCCAGCGCCCGTGGAAATTCTACGACATCTGGACCACCACCGAAGCGCAGCTCAAGGCGAGTGGCATCGGCATGGCGGACGGATGGAAGGTGCCGGACCCGGAACGCTGGTCGTTGCACAAATTCGCGCCCGCCGCGGGATACGCCGCCGCGCTTGCGGTCGGCGGCGGTGAATTCCAACTCGGCTGCTGGTCATGGTCGCCGTGAAAGCCGCGGAGGAACGGGAGATCATCGTCGAGCCCACGCACGGTTGGCTGCGCATGCCCACACGTGCGGTCACGCAACGCGAGCTCGATGCCGTGCG
>JAYWEB010000069.1:0-5582 GCA_043779575.1 Chthoniobacter sp.
GGCGGCGAGGTGCGGCTGAAATACGCCTGCATCATCAAGTGCGAGGAGGTGGTGAAAAACGCCGACGGCTCCATCGCCGAGCTGCGCTGCACCGCCGACCTCGACAGCAAAAGCGGCGGCGCGACCTCCTCGCGGAAGATCAAAGGCACGATCCATTGGGTCAGCGCCGCGCACGCCATCGCCGCTGAGGTGCGGCTTTACGACCGCCTTTTCACCGAGCCCGAGCCCGAGGCCGGTGGCCGCGATTTCCGCACCTGCCTGAACCCGCACTCGCTCGAAGTCCTTACCGCCCACCTCGAACCCGCGCTCGCCACCGCCCGCCCCGACGAGCGCTTCCAGCTCGAACGCCTCGCCTACATCACGCTCGATCCCAGCAGCAGCGCCGCGCGCCCGGTCTTCAACCGCGTCATCACGCTCAAGGATACGTGGGCCAAGGAAGCCGCGAAGGGCTAGGCTGCGGCGCGAAGCGGTTCGAAAAAAACACGGCCATTCTTCACTTCATTCCCGCCCGCCTTCGCCCATCGCGAAACTCCGTTCAGAATGACGGCCGTTGTTTTCGATCTCCGACCACCGAACCGTCATTCCGCGCCGTTCCCATCTTCGTCAGCTTCAGGCCGTCATGTCGGTGTCAGGAAAGGAAAACTATTGTCAGGAAAATTGGTGTCAGGAAAATTTCCAATCCATTTTCCTGACACCAATTTTCCTGACAAACTCCGCTCCCCCAATCTTCCTGCCTAACTCTGCGCCTGCGCCTGCGCCGGCCCGCTTTGCGCCGCGCCTTGCAGCGCCTTTTGCAGTCGCGCGATGATCCCGGCGTCGCGCAGTTTGTGGCCTTGCGCGTCGGAGACGTAGAAGGTGTCGATGGCCGCGCCTTTTTCCGTGGCGATGCGGGAGAGCGCGATCTGCACGCCGCTCTGGCTGAATGCGCTGAGCAGATTGGAGAGCAATCCGAGGCGGTCCGGCGTCTGAATATCGACGAGCGTATAAACCGGGTGCGCGTCGTTATCGATGCCGATGCGGGTGGAAAAATCCAGCTCCTGCGCGAGATGCGAGCCGCTTTTTTTCAGCAGCTTGGCCAGCAGCGGCGCGAAGTCGTAGTGCTCGGCATCGAGCGCCTGCTGGAGCCGCTTCGCGACCAGCGCCATGTCCTTCTCGTCGGTCACGGCCTCAAACTTCGTGTTGCACACGCGGAAGATGTCGAGCACCAGCGAATCGGCGCGGGTGAAGACGTCGGCGCTGAGAATGTTCAGCCGCGCGATCGCTAGCGAGCCGGCGATGCGGGCGAGGAGTTCCGGGCGGTCCCAGCCGCAGAACCAGAATTCGCTGTGGCCGCGGTGCGGATGCGCGACCCACTTCACCGCAGGCGCGAGACTCATCTTTTCGTCGCTAAAGCGGGTCGTCAAAAACGTGCGAAACAGGCGGATGTGCTCGACGATTTCCGGCGCGCTGTAGGTCTGGAAATAGCGCTCGGGCATGAACTCGAAATGCGCGTCGATCTCGTCGTGAAACTCGGCGGCAATCTTCTTGCGGACGGTCCCGTGCAACGCCTCGCGCTCGGCGGCGCGCTGCCGGTAAAACGCTTCTCCATCGGCGAGGTAGTGCGAGGTGTTGCGGTAGAGCTGCCAGACGAGCGACTCCTTCCAGTCCGACCAGTTTTCGTCGCCGGTCCCCTGGCCATCCACGAGCGTGAGCAGCATCAGCGCATCGAGATTCGGCTGCGTGCGGATGAGGCCGGCGAATTCCGCGGTCGTCGCCGGATCATCCAGATTCCGGCGCTGCGCGGTCATCGAGAGCGTGATGTGATGATCCACGAGGAGCACGAGCGACTTGCGCTGCTCGGCC
Organism: Chthoniobacter sp.; assembly: GCA_043779575.1. Classification (GTDB taxonomy): domain Bacteria; phylum Verrucomicrobiota; class Verrucomicrobiia; order Chthoniobacterales; family Chthoniobacteraceae; genus Chthoniobacter. Next base: position 1,843 of record JAYWEB010000069.1, read on the forward strand.
GTGAGCTGGAGACGCCGCGAGACATTCTGCGCGAAGAGCGCGCTGGCCTCCGCGTGCTGTTTGGCGTCCGACGCCTTGCCGGTGTCGTGCAGCAGCAGCGCGAGGTAGAGCACGCACGGGTCTTCCAGCTTTTGAAAAAGTTCGCGGTAGGCCTGGAGCCGCGGGCTCGTGGTGTCGATGAGGTCGTCGAGTTTTTCGATGCAGACCAGGGTGTGTTCGTCCGCCGTGTAGCGGTGAAAAAACTCGTGCTGCACGAGGCACGTCAGGCTGCCGAATTCCGGCACGTAGCGCCCGAGAAAATCGATCCGGTGCATCGCCCGCAAAATCTCGCCGACCTCCCCTTTGCGCGAGCAGATGGCGAGGAACGTTTCGCGCGCCGCTTTGGAATACTGAAACGTGCGGTCGCAAAGATGCAGGCGGCGGCGGATGAGCTGCGCGAGGTCCGCGCTGAGTTTCAAGTTGCGCTGCTGGAGGTGCTGGAAGAGGCGCATCAGCCGCGCGGGCTCTTGATTAAAGATGTTCGACGACTCGGCGAAGAGCCGCCCATCCCGGCTCACAAAACCGTCGAATGTCTCCGCCTTGGCCGGCTTCGGCTTGCGCAGAAAGCGCAGCAGCCCGCCGCCGGTGAGCGCCGGCGGCGGGATGCTCAGCCGCTCGGAGACCAGCTCCGTGATGCCGTAAATGCACCGCGCGTTCTGGTAGTAGTCCCGCATGAATGCCTCACTGCGGCGCAGGATGCTTTTCTGCGGATAATTCAGCTTGTTCGCGATCTGGACCTGCTGGTTCATCAGGATCACGTCCGTCGTTTTCTTGTTCAGGTAGTGCAGCTCCGTGCGGATGCGGAGCAGGAAATCGTAGGCGCGGTCGAGCTGGCGGCGCTCGGTTTCATTGATGAGCTTTTTCTCCACGAGCCCGGCGGTGGTCTGCACGCGCTCCTTGAAAAAGCTGATCCACAAAAGATTCTGGTAGTCGCGCAGTCCGCCGCAGCCGCTCTTGATGTTCGGCTCCTGCATGTAAACGGTGCGCCCGAATTTTTCGTGGCGCGCGGCCTGGTCCTTCACGCGCGCGGCGATGTATGCGTCCACGTGGCCGACCACGCACTTCTCGAGGAAAGCCGCGTGGAACTCCTGGAAAAGCGCCGCGTCCCCGGCGATGAACCGCGCTTCGAGGTAGGCGGTTTTCGACTGCATGTCCTCATTGGCAAACTGCGCCGCGCCGCGCACCGAGCGCGTGGAGTGCCCCACTTTGAAGCCCGCGTCCCAGAGCGTGTAGAGGACCTTTTCCACCACGGAATCGAGCCGCGGATCGAGCTGCTTCGGCTTGTCTGGATGCAAAAACATGATGTCCACATCGCTGAAAAGATTCATCTCCCCGCGGCCATAGCCGCCGACCGCCACGAGCGCGATGCGCGGCGGTTTGCCGAGCACGGGGACGCCCTCCATCGCGGTGTCGAGCAGGTGCCGCAGCACGATGTCGAGCAGGCTGGCGCGCTGCGCGCAAATCTCCCGCCCACCGCCGCCGGCCCGGTGCTTCAGCTCGATCCGGTGGTTCTCGATCTTGAGGAATTTTTTGTAGAGCGTGAGCAGCTCCTTGGAATCCAGCGCCCCTTGGGAGCGCAGTTGCTGCTCGGCGTGGGCGAGCACTTTTTCACGATGGCGGAGCATGGTTTCGGCGGGCGGTTGCGGCGACTCTAAGGGGCGGCCTCAATCGGCGGTGGGGTCATTTCGCTTTCGCCAAATCCTCCCACAGCTTCCGCGTCTCCGGCGTCAGCTCGGTCGGCAGCGTCACCGCGAGCTCGGCGTAAAAATCCCCGCGCGCCGTCGCGCTCGTCGGCAGTCCGCGGCCGCGGAGCCGGAACTTCCGGCCGGGCTGCGAACCCGACGGCACTTTCAAAAGGACGGAGCCATCCGGCGTCGGGATGTGGGTCTCGCCGCCGAGCACCGCCATCCATGCGGGCACCGGGAGATCGTAGTACAGGTCCGCGCCTTCGATGCGGTAGTCGGGATGTTTTTCAAAGCGGACGACCAGATACAGATCGCCCGCCGCCCCGCGCCGCCCCGCGGCCTGCCCCTGCCCCGCGAGCCGGATTTTCTGCCCCGCGCGCACGGCCTTCGGGATGCGCACCTCGTAGGTTTCCACCGGGGTCTGGTGGTCGCGCCGGAACGAGATCTTCTTTTTCCCGCCGTGCAGCGCCTCCTCGATCGTCACCAGCAGATCGGCCTCGATGTCCCCGCCGCGCGCCGGCTCCGCGGCCATCCCGCCCATCCCGCCAAACGGATGCGCCGGCCGGCGTCCCGCGCCACCGCTAAAGAACTGCTCGAAGAAATCGCTGAACCCCGTCCCCTCGAAACCGCCCGACATCCCGCCCCTCCCGTCGGGCCGCCCGCCGTGTCCCCACCCGGGCTGCTGCTGCGGCGGACCGCCGCGTTCCCAATCCGCGCCCAGCTCGTCGTAGCGCTTCCGCTTTTCCGCATCGCCGAGCACCTCGTAGGCTTCGTTGATCTCCTTGAACTTCGCCTCCGCCGTCTTCTTGTCCTTCGCCACGTCGGGATGGTGCTTGCGGGCGAGCTGGCGGAACGCCTTGCGCACCTCGTCCTGCGAGGCGGTTTTCGCGACACCGAGGGTGGAGTAGTAATCCTTGTACTGAACGGACATAATTTAAGCGCGCGACTGTAACCATCCGCCGCCCCACCGCCAGCCTTGGTTTGGTCGTGGCTCACTTTGAAAAAAACACGCCGTCATTCTGAACGGAGTTTCGCCGTGGGCGCAGGTGGGGGCGAAACGCAGTGAAGAATCGCCAACTGTAAAGCGGGCGGAGGCGGTCTGGTGAGTTGTGCGCGCCACTCCCGCCCACCGCCTCCGCCCGCCGGGAATTCCGTTCAGAATGACGGAGTTTTTTTCGAAGGCACACACACCACCCCTGCCTCCTGCGGATGCCGCGCCACAAAACCACGCGGCCCGCGCGTGTTCGTCCGCTCACCCAGGCAGCCTGCGCCGCATCAAAGCCCCCGGCCCATCTCCTCCCATGAGCAGCCCAAGGCCCCGCACAGACGCGCCGCCACCACTACGGTCGGGTAGGATTTGCCGCTCTCGACAAATTGCCGGTAGCGCGCGGAAATATCCGCCTTCTCCGCGCGCGCTTCCTGGCTCAGTGCCAGGGCGTTGCGGAACCGAGAGGCCACGCCTGAAGGCAAGACCGGCGGCCCTGAGAGGCGTGCCGCGCCCACCAAAAGGGCGCGGCGGAAATGACTCCGCCGCGCCCCGAGGCCGTAACCTCTCGAAGAAGCAAGCACTCCCCCTTACTCACACCACCATGAGCTGCGCCGCATCGCTCCAGTCGCCGGGACCGGTGGAACCCACCGCATTGACCTCCACCACATAGACCTGCCCCGGCGTGAGGCCGGTGAAAACCGTGCGCGCCGCGGTGATCTGCAGCGTTTGCAGGTCTTGGGTGGGGTTCGTGGCCAGAGCCACGCGCCAGTTATACACATAGGCATTGGGCACCGGCTTGGTCACGGCCGCGAGTTCGCCCGAGCGCGCTCCGAGACTCAGCACCGGAGTCACCGGCGCGGGCAGCACGCCGGCGGCCGTGCGCGTGGGTTTCTGGATGGGAAAGCCACTGCTCAGCAGCAGCGCCATCTCGCCCTGGCAGTCCACGGCCACATAGCTGGCCAGCTCCCGCAGCAGCGCACCCAGCGCCGCACGTTTGGCTTTCTTGATCGCCGTCAGCTCCCGGCCAC
>JAYWEB010000070.1:0-5576 GCA_043779575.1 Chthoniobacter sp.
GCGTCTTCGGGGGACCAGCGGCCCGAGGAGTAAACGCCGAAGCGACTCATCGGCAGTTCCTCCGCGTGCGGGCCCATGCGCAGCGCATGCACGTCGTCACCGTGGCGGACGGTGAGCCAGCCGATTTCCGCTTTCAGCGGCAGGGAAGCCGTGCCCGTGGCGTCGGTCGTGGACGAGGCGAGGACGGCGGTGAAATCTTTCTGGAGCAGCGCCACGCTCGCGCCCTCGATGGTCTGGCCGGTGCGCATCGAGAAAACGGTCGTGCGCAGCCGCCCATCCGCCTTTTTCCACAGCACGCCGAGATCGGTGAGCTGGATGAGCGCCTGCGCGCCGGGCCGTTTCTGGCCACCTTCCGCCGCGGGGAGCGGCTGGCCTTCCACGGTCAGGAGAATGACGCCGGCTTTTTTCCCGCCGAGGATGTCGGTCCAATCAATGACTGTCTCCTGGCGTGCATCGAGCGCCGCGCCCGGAAACTCCACGGTGCGCTCGGCGAGCGGCTGCGCTTTGATCAGGCCGAGCGGGATCGGCTGGTAGAGTTCGCTGGGTGCGTCTTCGTCTTCCGGTCCCTCTTTCGCGTATTTGGCGAACGCCTCGATGGCTTGCGCAGCCGCTTCCGGGGCTACGAGTTGCGCGGTGACGCGGACGCTTTGCAGGTTCACTCCTTGGACGGGAAACTTGCGCGCGCCGCCGCGGAGTTGCTCGGCGGTGATCGTCGGCAAATAGAGGCGCGGACGGACCGGCGCGAAGCGAAACGTGCGCGCGCGTTCGCCGGAAAGCCCCTGGAGGGACTCGCCGAGGAGCGTGGGGTCGATCTCGAGTTTGTATTCGATGCCGCGCTGAAAATCGCCGTGGAGGATGAGCGATTCATACAGCATCTCGAAGCGCAGCTTCGCGACCGCCGGGGCGATGCGGAAAAATTTCCCGGCCGTCTTTTCGCTCACGTCCGGCGCAAACTCCTCGGAGAATTCGAGCGCGAGGCTGCGCCCGGAATTCACGTAACTCTCGGCCCGGAGCTTGTCCAAAGTGAACGGCTTCACCCTCCCCAGCACCGACACGCGCGGCTCGCCGATCTTGAACTTTCCCACGCTCGACTCGATCCCCGGCCGCATCTCCAACTGCCAGACCGAGCCGGGCGTCAGCGGCGTGACCGGTGTAACGATGAGCCGGTTCGGCTGCGGCAGTTCGGCAGCCTTGTCGTTGTCCCCGTCTTCGTCCGCCGGCTTCTCGGCGCTGGCCGGCCTGCGCGCCTTTTCCCACCGCTCGTGCCAATCCTCCGCGTCGTCGGGAATCGAGAAGTAATCTTTGCGCTGCGCGTAGCGGACGGTCGCGGCGACCTTGCGCCCGTCGTCGGCCACAAACGTGAAGAACTTCTCCGCGCCCTCCAGCTTGACGTTGAGATTGAAAGCCACCTGCTCGCGCGGCTGCGGCGAGGTGTTCCCGTCTTTTTCGCCCGGCGGCATGCCGGCGGAGACTTGGAACGGCGGGGTCTTCAGCACCTGCGCGAAATCCGCGCCGAGCTTGGCGCCGGCGGCGTCCGCGAGCCCGGCGCGGAGCGTCACTTTATAAGCCGTCCCCAGCGCCGGTGCCGCCGCCGGCGCATACACGCCGCTCCGCGTGCTCAGCCAGGTGAACTGCCCCGGCAGCGCGGGCGCGAAGACGAGCGGCGAATCTTTCACCACCACGCCGACCTGCTCCGCCGCCACGACGGGCCGCGCGAACCGCACCTCGACGGTGCTCGACGGCTGCAACGCATCGCCCTCCACAAACAGCTCGACCTCCGGCGGCTGGGCGGCGCGGACGGTGCCGAGGAGGAAAAGAAGGACGCTGAACGAGCGGAGGAATTTCATAGGAAGCAGCCGGTGAAGGTGGAGCGCAGCGGCGGAAGCCGAGCGCGCGGAGAGTGACCGGGAGCGGGGAAAAAATGTCAACGCCACGGACGCGCCGGCCGTGGCGCAGTTTATAAAACGGCCGTCATCCTGAGCGGAGTTCCGCCGTGGGCGAAGGCGGTCCGGTGAGATGCGCGCCCACAGCTCCGCCCGCCTCCGCCCGCGTAGAGTCAGGATTGCGCCCGCCTTCGCCCACGCGCTGTCTCGCGGACTCGGCTCTTCACTCCATTCCCGCCCGCCTTCGCCCGCCGGGAATTGCGTTCAGAATGACCGTGTTTTTCAAACGGAGCCACGACCGACGCGCCGCGAGGCTCGCGGGCGGGCGGGGGTGCGGCTAGCGTGGCGCCATGAGCAAACTTCAGGACGGCCTCGCGAAGGCCGGCGTCGCCACCGCGGAGCGGCACATTTTCGTGTGCCTCGGCCCGGACTGCTGCGCGTCGGCGGATGGCGAGGTGCTGTGGGAGATGGTGAAGCAGCGGGTGCGCGCGACGGGCTTGCGGGCGATGCGGACGAAGGCGGGATGTTTCCGCATCTGCACGGGCGGGCCGTGGCTGGTGGTATATCCCGAGGGGGTGTGGTACGGGGCGGTCACGCCGGAGCGGTTCGAGCGCATCCTGCAGGAGCATCTGCTCGGCGGGGAGCCGGTGCGGGAGTGGGTGGTCGCGCGGAACGCGCTCGGGTGCGGCGGCTAAAGGCTCGCGCGGAGGGAGGCGAGGCGGCGGGCGAGTTCCGCGGGCGCGAGGTACGTGGTCCGCACGGCCCACCAGATGCGGGCCGCGCCGCGCGGGGCGACGAGTTTTTCGCGCAGCCGCGTGACGATCTCCGGGCGGTCGTAGCCGGCGAGGAAGGCGTGGGCCAAGGGCAGCCACCGCTCGGGCGCGATGCGGCCGAGCAGATCCTGGAGGAGGACGAGCAGGTCGTCGGCGTGGCGCTCGTCCGCCGCGAGCGCGAGGTGGTGGCGGACCTCGAAGTCGATCAGCCGCGCGCGGTCGGCGGCGGCTTCGTGGACGAAATTGCCGAGGTGCGGATCGCCGTGCGACCACGGGCCGGCGAAGTCCGCGCAGCTCCAGGCGTGGGCGCGGCGCAGCTCGCGTCCCGCGGCGGCGAGCATCGCCTCGGTGAGCGTGCCCGCCGCGAGATGTTGCGAGAGATTTACCCCCGGCAGCTCCTCCGCGGCCACGGAGTGCGGTCCGTCGGCGAAGGCGCGGAAAGACTCGCCGTGCAGCGCGAGGAAGCACTCCACCTCCCAGCGCTGCCACGCGGCGGGCTCGGCGAGCGCCTGCACGGGGTTGCCGGCGATGCGGAAAAAGCAGTTGGCGCAGGCCATGATCGGGCCGGCCAACGCACGCCGGCGTTTGATCCACATCGGCCGGCCGTCCCGGATTTCGCGGGAAAGTGCATTGATTTTGATCCGGTCCACGAGGGCACCGGCGGCGGTCAGCAGACGACTCATCGCCGTGGAGCGTACCCGCCGGAAAGGACCGCGCCAGCCCCGTCTCGGACCCGGCGAAAGCAGAGCCCATCGCGAGCCCGCCCGCGCTGAAATTTCCCCTTTTCATCCCGCGTTCGGTTCGTATAGTGCCCGCCCTTTCCGAAAACCGCTCCATCTTTATGTCCCAACATCGCTCGCTCAAAGGTCAAAGCACCATCACCGCCAAGCGCAACGTTTTGAAGCGCTTCGAGCGCGTCGAAATCCTCAAGTCCCGCGGGCAGTTCAAGCTCGGCGACAAGGTCGTCGGCCTGCGCAAGACCAAGCCCAACGAATAGTCAGGCGCGCGGCCTCGCTTTCCGCGCCGCACGTTTCCAGACAAAAACCGCCGGACGCGATCTGCGTCCGGCGGTTTTGCTTTGCCTTGGTGGCTAGATGAATTCGTTGATCAGGTTCTCGAGGAATTCCTGACGCCCGCTCTGGCAGGCTGCGGCTTCGCCTTTGTCCAGCATGAGTTTCTCCAGCGACGCGAAGCTTTCCTGGCCCGCCGCGATGCTCGCGCCGATCCCGCTGTCCCAGGAGGCGTAGCGGTTTTTCACAAACTCCGCGAGGCGGCCGTCGGCGCGGATGGCGGCGGCGATTTTCAGGCCGCGGGCAAAGGCGTCCATGCCGCCGATGTGCGCGTGGAAAAGATCCTCGGGGTCGATGCTCTCGCGGCGCACCTTGGCGTCGAAGTTCACGCCGCCGGTGGTGAGGCCGCCGTATTTCAGCGCCGTGAGCATGCACTGCGTGGTGAGGTAGATGTCGGTCGGGAATTGGTCGGTGTCCCAGCCGAGGAGCAGGTCGCCGGTGTTGGCGTCGAGCGAGCCGAGCGCGCCCGCCGCGCCGGCGACTTCCATTTCGTGCTGCATGGAGTGGCCCGCGAGCGTGGCGTGGTTGGTTTCGAGGTTCAGCTTGAAATGCGGGAGCAGATCATATTCGCGGAGGAAGTTCAGGCAGGCCGCCGCATCGCTGTCGTACTGGTGCTTGGTCGGCTCTTTCGGTTTCGGCTCGATGTAAAACTGGCCCTTGAACCCGATGGATTTCGCGTAATCCACCGCCATGTGGAGGAAGCGCCCGAGGTGGTCGAGTTCGCGCTTCATGTCGGTGTTCCAGAGCGTCGAGTAGCCCTCGCGTCCGCCCCAGAAAGTGTAGCCCTCGCCGCCGAGTTCGTGCGTCACTTCGAGCGCCTTTTTCACCTGCGCCGCGGCAAAGGCGAACGTCTCCGCATGGCAGCTCGTGGCCGCGCCGTGCATGTAGCGCGGGTGGACGAAAAGCTGCGCCGTGCCCCACAGCAGCTTCATGCCGGTGCGCTGCTGCTGCTCTTTCAAAAGCGCCGTGATCGTGTCGAGCCATGCGTTCGACTCGCGGAGCGTCTGGCCGTGCGGGGCCACATCGCGATCGTGAAACGCGTAGTAGGGCATCCCGAGTTTCTGCGCGATCTCGAAGAACGCCGGCACCCGCGCCTTCGCCAGATCGAGCCCGCTTTTGCCCGCGTCCCACGGGCGGATCGCCGTCGGCCCGCCAAACATATCCGCGCCCTGCCCACACATCGTGTGCCAGTACACGATCGAGAACCGCAGGTGCGCGGCCATCGTCTTGCCCTCGACGATTTCGCCGGCGTTGTAGTGCTTGAAAGCGAGCGCGTTTTTCGACTTCGGACCTTCGTAGGCGATGGGGCGGAGATGGGGCAAAAATTCGGACATGGTGGTAGGTGAGTGAGGTGGATTCTGGCCGCGGGAGCGGCGGGGAGGGGGAGAGTGAAAAACTCCGTTCGACTTGTCAGCACGGAATTTAGGCGGGGCGGGAAGTTTCTCTGCCGCGCCCGGATCGTGGCGGGGCCGGGCATGCCGGGAAGCTCTTTATCCCGAACGCCGCTCTTGCGCACCAAAGGTGCGACCACAAGCCAGCCCAGGGCAACGCCCTGGGAAAGCGTGCAAGAACGAGCCAGCCCTGAAAGGGCGACACAAGTTATGGCGCAGGATTTTTGTCCCGCCCCTTCAGGGCTTGGTCGCTGTTGGATGTCGTTCCCAGGGCGCTGCCCCATAGGCGCTAACTTAGGCCGGAAAACCGCATTTGAATGGCCGAATACCTGTGTTGCTTGTCCCGAAGGGACAGCCGGAGATTAGCCGGTGGTGGAGCGAGGAACGAGCGCAACCACCGGATCCTGTTTCCAACATACATCCGCCCCGGCAGGGGCGGTGGAGGCGGTGCCATTCCGT
>JAYWEB010000071.1:0-14060 GCA_043779575.1 Chthoniobacter sp.
TCGGGGTTTTTTTTCTGCGGCATGAGCGAGCTGCCGGTGGTGAAGGCGTCGCTGATGGTGATGAATTTGAACTCGCTCGACGCCCACAAAATAACGTCCTCGCTGAGCCGCGAAAGATGCACGGCGGCGAGGGCGAGGGCGGCGAGGAGTTCGACGGCGAAATCGCGGTCGCTCACGGCGTCCATGCTGTTCTGCGTGACGGCGGGGAAGCCGAGTTCGCGGGCGATGAGTTCGCGGTCGAGCAGGATGGTCGAGCCGGCGATCGCGCCGGACCCGAGCGGGCAGACGTTGAGGCGTTTCCGCGCGTCGAGCACGCGCTCGCGGTCGCGGTCGAACATCTCCACGTAGGCGAGCAGATGGTGCGCGAAATAGACGGGCTGCGCGCGCTGGAGATGGGTGTAGCCGGGGATGATGACGTCCGCGTGCCGAGCGCCGAGCGCCACGAGCGCGCGCTGCATCTCGCGGAGCGCGGTGGCGATGGCGTCGGCCTCGTCGCGGAGGTAAAGGCGCAGGTCGAGCGCGACCTGGTCATTGCGGCTGCGCGCGGTGTGGAGCTTTGCGCCGGCGTCGCCGATGCGCCGCGTCAGCTCGGCCTCGATGTTCATGTGGATGTCTTCCAGCTCGGTCTTGAAGGAAAGCTTCCCCGCCTCGATTTCCGCGCCGATTTCATGCAGGCCCGCCACGATCTGCGCGCGCTCGTCTTTGCTAATCAGCCCCGCTTTTTCCAAAGCCGCCGAGTGCGCGATGGAGCCCGCGATGTCATGCCGCCACAGCCGCCAGTCGAAGCTGATCGACTCGCTGTATTGCTGCAAAAGCGCAGAGGTTTCTTGCTGGAAGCGGCCTTTCCACATGTGGGGAATTTAGGATTTAGGATTTAGGATTTAGGAAATGACTGCGGCCACGCGCTAACGCCGCGCATGAGTCTCTAAATGCTAAATCCTAAATCCTAAATCCTAAATTCACCGCTTCCGCTTCGCACACGATCCCAGCTTCCTGAGCTGGTCGCAGCTCGCCTCGATCCGCAGGCTTTTCGAGGCGGGCGAAAAGCCGAGCCGCTTGCTGATGCAGTCCTCCAGCAGCTCGATGTGCTGGTCCTCGAATTCCACGATCTTGTCGCAGTCCACGCAGATCAGGTGGTTGTGGTGCGGGTGTTCGTTGTAGTTCGGGTCGTAGATTTTGTGGTCCCGCCCGAAGTCCATCTCCTTGAGCACGCCGGATTCCACGAGCAGCGGCAGCGTGCGATAGACGGTCGCGCGCGAAACGGTCGGCTCGATTTTCCGAGCCATGCCGAGCAGATCCTCGGCGGTGTAGTGATCCGTGGTGCTGAACGCCGCCGCCACAATGGCGTCGCGCTGCGCGGTCTTGCGCAGCCCTTTTGCAGCGATGAACGCGTTGAATCTTTCGGGAACGTCCAGGGACATTCCGCGACCATAGAAGTCGCGTCCGGCAGCGTCAAACCCCGTCGCCCGCGGGCGGCGGCGGGGCGGTTTTGAGCAGGAGGGCCACGGCTTCGCCAAAGCGTCCGCGGCGCGCGAGGATGTGCGCGGCCTTTCGCGCGAACCACCACGGCGCGTCGTCGCGGGCGGCGGTGGCGAGGACGATCTCCTCGCTCGGCACGGTCTCGCCAGCGCGGGCGCGGGCGGCGGCGAGCTGCTGGGCGTTGACGAAATTCGTGGGGGCGATGCGCCATTTCGCTTCGAGCGGCTCGCGCTCGAGCGTGGCGGGGAGCGCGGGGAAATCCTGCTCCGGCGTGAAGGCGGCGAGGAGTTGCCACGCCGCCTGGTCGTCCTGCCAGCCATGCAGCAGCCGCGCCCACTCGCGGTGCTCGCGGCTTTTCCAGGCGCTGCGGCGCTGCATCCAGGCGTCGAGCTGCGCGCGCTCCAGCCAGCGGTCGGCGGTCGGGTAAAAGGCGGCGATCTCCGCGGGATCGAGGTCGGCGGTCAACGCGCGCTCTTTCCACCAGCGGCTGCGGTAATAGCGCGCGCGCTCCTCGGGCACCATCTGCGCGTAGGCGAGGAGCAGCCGCGGATGCGACTCCGCGTAACGGCCCCAATACGATGCCGCCACGGGCATGCCCGCCGTCTCGCGGACGGCGAGGCCGAGGACTTCGTCGCGATGCGCCGCGCCGCGCTCCACGGCCTGCGCCCAGTAGCCGAGCGCGGCCTTCGGGGAGACCATCAGGACCGCGCGCGCCTGTTCGGCGGGCAGCCACCACGAGCCGGGCAGGAGCTGGGCGGCGAGGCGGAAATGGCGCTGCCAGGAGATGGGGTCGGTGTCGCCGAGGACCGCCAGCTCGCGCATGCCGAGGTGCTGATTGAGATCAGAGCTGAGCGGAAAGTGGCGCGACATCGCCCGGAGCTGATCGAGCGAAACCCCGAGGGTCAGGGCGTTGCGGGCGAGCCCGCGGTTGAGCGTGAGCGGCGACCACGCGGGCGCATCGAAGAAAAACGGCAGCGTCCAAAACGCGGCGGTCGCCAGCGGGACGAGGGCGGTTTTGCGCGTGGAAAAAACGGGCAGGCCCTCGAGGCGCAGCGGGCAGGCGAGGGCGAGGGCCGCGAGGGCGAAGCCGGCGGTGCCCCAGCGGTGGGCGGGCACGTCCAGAATGGCGTGGCCGAGGATCGCCGCCACGGCGGCGAAACCGCCCGCGCGGAAAAAGAAGCCGCGCCCCGAGATCGTCTCCCGCAGATGACGCGCGACGAAGACGAGCAGCCCCACGACGCCGAGCACGACGGGAATCAACCCCAGCTCGACGAGCCATTGGCGCCAACTGCTCTCCGGGTGCAGGACCACGCCGTTTTCAAACTCGAAGGTCTGATAGAACGGGAAGATCTGCTGGAACGAATCGAGGCCGTGGCCAAAGAGCGGGGCGTCTTTCCACATGGTGAAAACGTCGCGCCAGATGCTCACGCGCATGGAATTGGAAACGAGGCCGGCCTGCTCGGAATGGAAGCGCGCCAGCACCGGCCCGCCGAAGGCCAGCGCGCATGCGCCGAGCACCAGCGCCACGCCCGCGGCCCCGGCGAGCGCCTGCGGGCTGCGCATCCGCATTTGCACGAAGCCGAGAAAGACGAGCAGACCAAAGGCGAAGGCGAGCAGGCCGCCGCGCGATTCCGTGGCGAGCAAGCCGGCCAGCACCAGGCCCAGCGCCAGCAACCCGCCCGTCAGCAGCCGCCACTTTTTCCGCGCCGCGGCCCAGCCCACGCAGCCCGCGCCGAGGAGCGCGCCCATGGCCAGAAAGTCGCCGGTGTGATTGCGGTTTGGGAATGGCCCGAAGCCGCGCCAGCCCACCGTGTAGCGCAGCCCGTAGATGGCCTCCGCATCCCAGCCGCGCGTGGCAAAGGACACCGCGGCGACGATGGCCGCCGCGCCGAAAAGCGTCCACGCGAGCACGATGCGGCTGGCGCGGTCCGCGGCCAGCCGGCGCACCCAGAAAAACCAAACCCCGGCGATGACGGCGGCGATCCAGCCATCGAGCGCGCGGGCGGGTTCGGGGTGATGCGTGGGCGGGAGCGGCACCGCGAAATCGCGCGTGACGACCGTGCGCCACGCGGTCGCGCCGAACCAGTCGGCGGGCGCGAGTTCTTTGCAAACAAGCAGCGCGAGCAGGGCCACGGCGAGGCGATTGCCCCACTGGCTCAGCGGCACCATCGCGGGCGGGCGGAGATAGACGCCGAGCGCGAGCAGCGCCACCAAGCCGACCTGCACCAGCCGATCCACCGCGCCAAAAAGCAGCGGGCCGGCGGTGACGAGCAGCGCGAAAATCCCCAGCGCCGCGCGGGTGCTGCCGGGCAGCTTCGGGGATTCCTTCCGGGGTTGCCGGGAGTCGGGCCGCTTCATGCGGACCACTTCTCCTTCGCCCTGGCATAGACCGGCCGGAAACATTCCGCGATGCGCTGCCACTCGACATTCGTGCCCTTCGCCCGCGGCGCGTGCAGCGTCCACGGCGTGCTGCCGTTGTAGCGGACTTCGACGATGATCACGTCCGCCACTTCGCCCACACGCACGAAACCGACGCGCCGAATGGTGTGGTCGAACACGGTCCAGAATTCCTCCGCCGTGGCGCAGCGCTCGACCTCCAGCTCCAGCACCTGCGCCTGCGCGAGCGCGTAGTGGACGATCCGCCGCCGCCCGAGCAGGCGGTCGATTTTCCGCCGCACATCGTCCCAGCTTTTCAAAAGGTGGAAGTAGCGCAGGACAAACATCGCGAGCAGGAAAAGCACGCCGATGCCGACGGGCAGCGTATTGCCGGAGCTCCAGATGATGCTCAACCCGGCGAGGCTCAGCACGAGGCAGACGCCGTAGATGCCGAGCAGGATGCGCCGTTTGGAAAAGCCGAGTTTTTCCAGCCGATGATGAAAGTGCTCGTCGTCCGCGTGAAAGAGCGGATAGCCGCGCAGCCCGCGGCGGAGCACCGCGAAAGTGGTGTCGAGGATCGGCACGCCGAGCGCGATGAAGGTGACGAAGAGCACCTTGGCGACCGAGCCTTTGTTCGAGCTGGTGAGCGAGAGCGCGGCGATGGTGAAGCCGATGAGATACGCGCCGCCGTCGCCGAGATAGATTTTCGCGGGTGGAAAATTGAAGACGAGAAAGCCGAGCAGCGCGCCCGTCATGGTGAAGGCGTAGCAGGCCACGGCGAGCTGCTCATTGTGCAGCGCCACGATGCCGAGCGTGGCCGACATGCAGAGCCCGAGCCCGCCGGCCAGCCCGTCGAAGCCGTCGATGAGATTCACGATATTCGGCACGGCGATCAGCCACAGCACCGTCACGGGCAGGCTCCACGCGCCGAGGTCCACGCTCCCCGCCGCGCCGGGCCACGAGAATTTGTCGATCCCCAGCCCCATCGAGAAAACGATGCAGGCCGTGAAGAGCTGGCCGAGCAGTTTGCGCCGCGCGCCGAGCGGCTTCAGGTCGTCCCACAGACCGAGGCCGTACATCAGGATGCTGCCCACGAGGAGCGGCGGCCACTTCACGCCCTGGGCGGGGAAAACGGCGACGATGACCACGAGGCCGAGCGCCACGGCGACCATGATGGGCAGGCCGCCGAGCCGCGGCACCGGCGCGTCCTGCCTCTTCCGCGTCTCGTGCGCGAAATCGAGCGCGAACCCGCGCTCCCCGAGACGGATCGCCCACGGAATACCGATGAGGGCGACGAGGAGGCCGAAGCCGAAGAAGAGCAGCGCGTAGATCATCGCCCGCGGCCCTGCGGCGGGCAGGATCGTGTGGTGCCATTGCGCGGCCGTGTCGGCGTACGCGGCTGACCGGAAGGTTTCATGGAAAGGCCACTCACTTTGCAGGAAGGGTGCCACGCCAGCCCGCGCCGGCACAAGCTCGCCGGGCAGGTTTTCATCCGAGCGCGGCGAAAAGTTTCGTCCACTCCGCCAGGGACGCCGTCCGGTGCGCCGCCGGATCGAAGACCGCCGCCGCCGGCACCGCGGCCCCGCCGGCCTGCCGCGCGAGCAGCCACTCCGCCACGGCGCCCGCCTCGCCCGGCGCGAAAATCCCCGCGTGCGGAAACGCCCGCAGCATCCGCGCGATCGCGCCATCCACCGGGCCGATCCACAAAATCGGGCGCGGCAGGCTCATCACGAGTCCCAGCTTGCTCGGCCACAGCAGCCCCTGCGCGGCGGGGAGCTGCGTCACCGCCAGCACCTCGCAGCGCCGCAGCGCCGCCGGCAGCTCCGCCTCCTCCACGTAGTCCGCCCATGCGCACTGGCGCAGCCCCAGCTCCGCGGCCCGCGCCTGCGCCACCGCGCGCGACGGCCCGCCGCCTTGGAAAAGCAGCCGCACACCCGCGCCGCGCCGCTCCAGAATCGCCTGCGCCTGGAGCAGCGTCTCCCACTCGTGCGCGCGCCCCAGATTGCCCGAATAAATCCACGTCCACTCCCCTGCCCGCTCGTTCCGCGCCGCCGCGAGCTGGCGCAAAACGGGCGCGAAAACCCACGGGCGGATCACCGCACTTTCCACCCCGCGACCCCGCAGCCGCTCCGCCATGTCCGCGTCCAGCACCACCACCCGCGCCGCCCGCCGGTAGCACCAGCCCATCACCCGCCCGATCATCCGCACGGCGCAACCTTCCCGCACTTCGCCCAGCGCCACGGCGATCTCGGGATACAAATCCATGATCCAATGCACCGACCGCGCCCGATGCCGCAGCGCCACCAGCGTCGCCACCACCAGCAGGCACGGCGGCGAAGTCGCCGACACCACCACCTCCGCGCGCGGTCGCCGCCAGCCGTCCCACAGCATCCGCCCGAGCGCCAGCGCCTCGCGCCACATCCGCCCGCCCTTTTGCTGGCCGGCCCGGTAGTCCTGCCGCGCCGCCACGAAATCCACGGTGTGCCCGCCGCGCTCCAGCTCGTCCGCCAGCTCGCGGAGCAGCACCCCGGTGGGCGCGGCATCGGGCGGAAAGTATTGGTTGAGAAAAAGGACGCGCATCAGGACGGCCCAGCCATGCAGACCGCGCGCCACGGCCCCGGAGCGATGGTGAGC
This sequence comes from Chthoniobacter sp., assembly GCA_043779575.1. GTDB lineage: Bacteria > Verrucomicrobiota > Verrucomicrobiia > Chthoniobacterales > Chthoniobacteraceae > Chthoniobacter. Next base: position 6,490 of record JAYWEB010000071.1, read on the forward strand.
AAATGCTTTGCGGGCAAATGAGCGACTGGCATATCGAGTGCTAATCTCAAATCGAAACTCGCCAGCGCGATCCTTTTTCGTCGAAATTTGAATTTATGAAACCCACGCGCGATGCCCTCGTCCCCTCATGGCATGAGTGAGACACCGCCCGCCGCCGCGGCCCGGCCCGGCACCGCCACGCGCGCCTTCGCGCCCGAGCACTGCCTCCACGCGCTCTTCGAGGCGCACGCCCGCGCCGCGCCCTACGCCGTCGCGCTGACGTTTGAAAAGCAGCGCCTCACCTACGGCGAACTCAACGCCCAGGCCAACCGCCTCGCCCATCATTTCCGCACGCTCGGCGTCGGCCCCGAGACGCTCGTCGCCCTCTGCCTCGAACGCTCCCCCACCCTCCTCGTCGCCCTCCTCGCCGTGCTCAAGGCCGGCGGCGCTTACCTCCCGCTCGATCCCGATTCGCCCGGCGAGCGCCTCGGCCTCATCCTCGCCGACGCCCAGGCTCCGGTCGTCTTCACCCACTCCGCGCTCCTCGCCAAAATCGGCGACACCACCGCCGCCACCGTCGTCTGCTGCGACCGCGACCACGCCGCGCTCGCCTCGCTTTCCGCCGAAAACCCCGAGCCCCTCGCCACGCCCGCCAGCGCCGCCTACGTCATCTACACCTCCGGCTCCACCGGCATCCCGAAAGGCGTCCCCGTCACTCACCACAACGTCGTCCGCCTCCTCCAGGCCACCGAGCCGTGGTTCCATTTCACCGCCGCCGATGTCTGGACGCTCTTCCACTCGCCGGCCTTCGACTTCTCCGTCTGGGAAATCTGGGGCGCGCTCGCGTACGGCGGGCGGCTCGTCGTCGTGCCCTATCTCGTCACGCGCAGCCCCGCGCAGTTTTACGCCCTCGTCGCGCAGGAAAAAGTCACCGTCCTCAATCAGACGCCGCTCGCTTTTCTCCAGCTCAGCCGCGTCGAGGACGACCCCGCGCTCCGCCTGCCGCTCGCGCTCCGCACCGTCATCATCGCCGGCGCGGCGCTCGACTTCGCCACGCTGCGCCCGTGGTTCGAACGGCACGGCGACACCGCGCCGCGCCTCATCAATATGTACGGCATCACCGAGACGACCGTCTTCGTGACTTACCGCCCGATCACTTTCGCCGAACTCGACACCCTCGCCGGCAGCCCCATCGGCGAGCCCATTCCCGATCTCGATCTCTACATTCTCGACGCCGCGCTCGCGCCCTGCGCGGTCGGCGTCACCGGCGAAATCTGCGTCGGCGGCGACGGCGTGGCGCGCGGCTATCTCCGCCGTCCCGAGCTGACCGCCGGGCGTTTCATCCCGCATCCGTGGCGCCCCGGCGCGCTCCTTTATAAAAGCGGCGACCTCGCCCGCCGCACCGCCGACGGCGATCTCGAATATCTCGGCCGCGCCGATCAGCAGGTGAAAGTCCGCGGCTTCCGCATCGAGCTGGGCGAGATCGAAGCCGCGCTCGTCCGCCATCCCGGCGTCGCGCACTGCGCGGTCCTCGCGCGTCCGCTGCCGGACGGCGACGCCGAGCTGCTCGCGTATTGCGTCGGTACCGCGGTCGCCGCGGAATTGCGCGCCTTTTTACTGGAGCGCCTGCCGGCCTACATGGTCCCCGCCGCCTTTGTCCCGCTCGACGCCCTCCCGCTGAATCTCAACGGCAAGCTCGACACGAAAGCGCTCCCGCCGCCCACCTCCGCGCGTCCCGAGCTGGGCACCACTTTCCTCGCGCCCGCGACCGCCAGTGAACTCACCGTCGCCGAGCTGTGGCGCACCATCCTGCTGCTCGACCGCGTGGGCACGCGCGACAACTTTTTCGACCTCGGCGGCAACTCCCTCCGCCTCGCGCTGCTTCACCACCGGCTCCAGCAAAAATTCGCGCGCACCTTTCCGCTCGTGACGCTCTTTCAGTATCCCACCGTCGCCGCTTTCGCCGCCTTCCTCGATGGCGCGGCGACACCCGCCGCCCACCCCGCCAGCGCCACCGACCGCGCCGCCAAACAACGCGAAGCCCTCGCCCGGATGCGCGTCCTCGGCACCACCACCACACGCTAAATGTCCACCGCTTCACTCCCCCCCGAAGGCGTCGCCATCATCGGCCTCGCCGGCCGTTTTCCCGGCGCGCGCGATGTCCGCGAGCTGTGGCAAAATCTCTGCGCCGGCACCGAATCCATCGCGCATTTCACCGACGAGGAACTCCTCGCCTCCGGCCTCGATCCCGCCGCCATCGCCGATCCGCACTACGTGCGCGTCCGCGGCACGCTGGCCGACGCCGACAAATTCGACGCCCCGTTTTTCGGCTTCACCCCACGCGACGCCGAACTCACCGACCCCCAGCACCGCGTCTTTCTCGAATGTGCCTGGCACGCCCTGGAAGACGCCGCCCTCGATCCCGCGCGCTTCCGCGGCAGTATCGGCGTCTTCGCCGGCTCCAGTCTGAACACCTACTTCCTCGACAACATCGGCTCGCAACCCGGCGCGCTCGCGGAGTTCGTCCCGCAATTTCAAATCGGCAGCTACCCGCTCGTCACCGGCACGGACAAGGACTACCTCGCCACCAAACTCAGCTACCGCCTTGATCTGCGCGGCCCGAGCATCACCGTGCAAACCGCGTGCAGCACTTCGCTCGTCGCCGTCGCGCAGGCGGTCCACGCGCTCCTCGGCTACCAGTGCGACGCTGCGCTTGCGGGCGGCGTCTCGATCACTTTCCCGCAGGCCCGCGGCCATCTCTACCAGGAAGGCGCGATCGCCAGCGCCGACGGCCACTGCCGTTCGTTCGACGCCGAGGCGCGCGGCACCATTTTCGGCCACGGCTGTGGCGTCGTCGTTTTGAAACGCCTCGCCGATGCGCTCGCCGACGGCGATCCGATCTACGCGGTCATCAAAGGCGCGGCCGTGAACAACGACGGCGGCGGCAAGGTCAGCTTCACCGCGCCGAGCGTGGACGGGCAGGCCGAGGTCATCGCGCTGGCCCACGCGCTCGCCGGCGTGACCGCCGACACCATCGGTTACGTGGAGGCGCACGGCACCGCCACGCCGCTCGGCGATCCCATCGAAGTCGCCGCGCTGACCAAAGCTTTCCGCGCGACCAGCCAGGCGAACGGCACCTGCCTGCTCGGCACGGCCAAGACGAATCTCGGCCATCTCGAATCCGCCGCGGGCGTCACCGGCCTCATCAAGACCGCGCTCGCGCTCCGGCACGCGCAGATTCCCGCGAGCCTGCATTTCGAGAAACCGAATCCCGGCATCGACTTCGCCCACTCGCCCTTCCGCGTCGTCACCCAGCTCACCGAGTGGAAACCCGCCGCGCATCCGCGCCGGGCCGGCGTCAGCTCCTTCGGCGTCGGCGGCACGAACGCCCACGTCGTCGTCGAGGAGGTGCCCGCCGCGCCTGTGCCCGCGCCCGTTCCCGGTCCGCAGCTCGTCGTGCTCTCGGCGAAAACGCGGGTCGCGCTGGAGACGATGACCGACCGGCTCGCGGCGTTTCTGCGCGCGCATCCGGGGCTCGCGCTCGCCGATGTCGCGCTCACGTTGCAAACCGGCCGCCGCGCTTTCGAGCACCGCCTTTTCCTCGTCGCCACCGACCTCGCCGACGCCGCGAAACAACTGCGCCGCCGCGACCGCCGCCGCGTCTTCACCGCGCCGCTGGGCCGGACCGAGCCCGCCGCGAATGACGACGCGCTGACCGCGCTCGGCCATCGCTGGCTCGCGGGCGGGGAGCCGGACTGGACCGCGCTCCACACCGGCACCGCCGCCCGCCGCATCTCGCTGCCCGGCTACGCCTTCGCCCGCCAGCGCCACTGGATCGAACCGCACCGAAGCACGCCCACCCCCGCCGCGCCCGCCGCGGAGCCCGCCGGCCCGCCGCCGGAGCCGCTCTCGCTCTTCGATGATCTGACCGCGTTTCTCGCCGCCGAATCCGGCCTCGATCTGCGCGCCGCGACTCGCGAAACCTCGCTCCTCGAACTCGGCTTCGACTCGCTCTTTCTCTCCCAGCTCGCCGTCGGCATGCAGCGGAAATACGGCCTCCGCCTCACGCTCCGCCAGCTCCTCGGCGACCTCGGCGCGCTCGGCCCGCTCGCCGATCACCTCGAGGCGAACCGCACCACCGCCGCCGGCCCCGCCACCACCGCCAAGCCCGCGCCCAAGCTTGATGCCCCGCCCGCGCCGACCGGCCAGCACGGCCCTTTCCGCCCGGTCGTCAAGGAACTCAGCCGCGCGCTCACGCCCGCGCAGCAGGAATGGCTCACCGACTTCATCGCCCGCTACAACGCCCGCACCGCCAAGTCGAAGCAGCACACGCAAAAACATCGCGCGCACTTCGCCGATCCGCGCGCCGTCGCCGGCTTCAAGCAGGTCTGGAAAGAGATGGTCTATCCCATCGTCGTCGAGCGCTCGGAGGGCGCGCATTTCTGGGATCTCGATGGCCACAAATACGTGGACACCACGCAGGGCTTCGGCCTCGCGCTCTTTGGCCATCAGGCTCCGTTCGTCATGCGCGCCATCGCCGAGCAGATGCAGCGCGGCATGGAGATCGGCCCCAGCCATCCGCTCGCCGGCGAAGTCGCCGAGCTGCTCTGCGCGATCACCGGCCACGAGCGCGCGACCTTTTGCAACACCGGCTCCGAGGCCATCCTCGGCGCGATCCGCGTGGCCCGCACCTACTCGGGCCGCAATAAAATGGCGCTCTTCGCCGGCGCGTATCACGGCATCAATGACGAAGTCCTCGTCCGCCCGCTGACCGTCAACGGCGAGTGGCGCACCGCCCCGATCGCGCCCGGCATTTTGCAGGACGCCGTGGAAAACGTGCTCGTCCTCGACTACGGCAACCCCGCGTCGCTCGACATCCTCCGCCAGCACCACGCCGACATCGCCTGCATCCTCGTGGAGCCCGTGCAAAGCCGCCGCCCCGACCTCCAGCCGCGCGAGTTTCTCCACGCCCTCCGCGCGCTCTGCACGGAACTCGGCATCGCGCTCATCATGGATGAAGTCATCACCGGCTTCCGCACCCATCTCGGCGGCGCGCAGGCTTGGTTCGGGGTGCAAGGCGACCTCGCCACTTACGGCAAAGTCATCGGCGGCGGCCTGCCCATCGGCGCCATCGCGGGCCGCGCCGCATACCTGGACATCTTCGACGGCGGCGCGTGGCAGTTTGGCGACGACAGCTCGCCGCCCTCCGGCGTCACCTTTTTCGCCGGCACTTTCGTCCGCCATCCGCTCGCCCTCGCCGCCGCGAAAGCCGTGCTGCTGCACCTCCAGGAGCAGGGCCACGCGCTGCAAACGCACCTCGCCGAACGCGCCACCGCGATGATCCGCGAGATCGCCGGCATCCTCGCGGGCACGCCGTTCGACATCCCGAATTTCGGCTCGGTCTATTACCTCCGCGCGCACGACTTCCCCTACTCCGGGCTTTTCTACGCGCTCCTCCGCCATCGCGGCATCCACATCTGGGAAGCGCGACCCTGCTTCCTCGGCACCGCGCACAGCGACGAGGACATCGCGAAAACGATCACCGCCTTCCGCGAGGCCGTCGCCGAAATGCGCGAGGCCGGCTTTTTCCCGCCCGCACCCGGCGCGCAGCCGCTCGGCGAAGCGCAACGGGAGCTGTGGTTGGCCGCGCAGCTCGGGCCGGCGGCGTCCTCCGCGCTCAACGAAAGCTGCACGCTGCATTTTCGCGGTCCCCTGGACGAAGCCGCGCTCCGCCACGCCATCGCCGAAGTGGTGGCCCGCCACGATGCGCTGCGCACCCGCTTTGACCGCGCCAGCGGCGCGCAGACCGTCGCGCCCACGCTCACGCTCGACGTGCCGCTCATCAGTCTCGCCGGCCACCCGGAAGCCGAGGCCCGCTTCGCCGCGCTGCTCGTCGGCGAGGCCGAGCGCGTCTTCGATCTGGAGCACGGCCCGCTGGTCGTCCTGCAAATCGTCCGCCTCGCGCCGGAGCATCACGCGCTCGTTTTCACCGCCCACCACATCGCGTGCGACGGCTGGTCGTACGACATCGTGCTGCGCGAACTCGGCGCGCTCTATTCCGCGTTCCGCGCCGGCCACCCGAGTCCGCTCCCGCCCGCCATGCAATTCGCGGAATATCTCCGCTGGGAAACCGCGCAGCGCCGCACGCCGGAAGCCGCCGGGGACGAAAAATTCTGGCTCGCGCAATACGCCACCCTCCCGAGCCCGCTCGATCTCCCGACCTCCGCGCCGCGCCCGCCCGCGCGTTCCTTTGGCGGCGATCGCGCGGTCATCACGCTGCCCGCGGAACTCCGCGAGGCGCTCGGAAAACTCGGCGCGCAAAATGGCGCGACCCTTTTCGCCACCCTGCTCGCCGGCTACACCGCGCTGCTCCACCGGCTGACCGGGCAGGATGACATCGTCATCGGCATCCCCGCCGCCGGGCAGAATCTGGCGGGCGGCGACGACCTCATCGGGCATTGCGCGAACCTCCTCCCGCTGCGCTTGAAACTGGATGCCGCCCAGCCTTTCGCCCAGCTCGTGACGACCACGGGCCGCACCGTGCTCGACGCGATGGAGCACCAGGCTTTCACCTTTGGCACGCTGCTGCAAAAGCTGAACGTCCCGCGCGACACCGGCCGCGTGCCGCTCGTGCCGGTGATCTTCAATCTCGACCCGGCGCTGAGCGCCGTGCGCTTCGACGGGCTCGCGCACGAGATCGCGCTGAACCCGCGCCGCCATTACCAGTTCGACCTCGGCTTCAACATCGTGGACGAGTCCGGCCCGCTGCGCGTGGAGTGCGATTACAACGCCGGGCTGTTCGACGCGGCGACCATCGCCCGCTGGCTCGGCCACTACCGCACGCTGCTCGAAGCCGCCGTCGCCACACCGGCCACCAGTCTCGCGCGGCTCCCACTGCTGACCGCGGCGGAGCGCGCGGAGGTGCTCACGAATTGGAACCGCACCGAGCGCGCTTTTCCGCGCGACGAAACGCTGGCGGAGATTTTCGGAAAAGTCGCCGCGCACCAGCCGGAGTCCGCCGCCCTCGTGGACGGCGACACGCGCCTGACTTACCGCGAACTCGACGCCCGCGCCAGCGCCGGGGCCGCTGCCTTGCAGGCTCGCGGGGTCGCCGCCGGCCACCTCGTCGGATTGCCCGCGGAGCGCAGCGCGCGCTTTGTCGTCGGCCTCCTCGCCATCCTCAAAGCTGGCGGAGCCTACGTGCCTCTCGATCCCGCCGAACCCGCGGAGCGCCGCGCCGCGATGCGCGCCCACTGCGCGCACGAACTCGATCTCGCCACGCTGCCCGCCGCCGCGGGACCGCCCCCCGCTCCGGCCGGAGCGCGGCCCGACGGCCCGGCGTACGTCCTTTTCACCTCGGGCACGACCGGCGTGCCCAAAGGCGTCATCGTCCCGCACCGCGCCGTCAGCCGGCTGGTGCTGAACAATGACTTCGCGCCTTTCGCCGTGGATGACCGCGTGGCTTTCTCCTCGAACGTCTGCTTCGACGCCGCGACTTTCGAAATCTGGGGCGCGCTGCTCAACGGCGGAACGCTCGTGGTCACGCCACCGGATGTGCTGCTTTCACCCGCCGCGCTTTCGACCCACCTCTC
>JAYWEB010000072.1:0-14029 GCA_043779575.1 Chthoniobacter sp.
GGCGTGGCGCAGTGGAAAGGCCGCGTGGGCGAGTCCGCGGCAACGCTGCGCGCGGTGCTGGAATTCGACCGGGAGCTGAGCCTGCTCATCGAGCGACTCGGCCATTACGCGAGCCTGCTCACCTCCGGCGACAGCTCGAACGCGGAGCATCTCGCGCGGGAGGCGCAGTTTGAAAATCTGCTGACCCGCATCGGCGAGGCCACGGCGTTCGTCGCCCCGGAAATCCAGGCGATTGAGGACGGTGTCTTCGACACTTTTCTCGAAGACCCAGTCCTCGCAGAGTGGGTCATCACGCTGCGCAAGCAGCGCCGCTTCAAGCCGCACACGCTGACCGCGAACGAGGAGCGGCTGCTCGCGCTCGGCTCCAGCGCGCTGCGCGGCCACGGCGAGACTTTCTCCCAGCTCACGGACGTGGACATGGTTTTCGGGAAGCTCGCCGACGAGCATGGCGTGGAGCGCGAGCTGACGCAGAGCAGCTATTCGTCGTTCCTCGTAAAGCGCGACGGCGACGTGCGGCGGCGCGCGTTCCAGCAGTTCTACGCGGAGTTCGACGCGCACAAATTCACCGTCGCCTCCACGCTCGCCAACTCGGTCAAGGCCGACGTCTTCCACGCCCGCGCGCGCAACTACCCGAGCGCCCGCGAGGCCGCGCTTTTCTCCGACGACATGCCGGCGAGCGTGTACGACAACCTCATCGCCACTGTCCGCGCCCACCTCCCCGCGCTGCACCGCTACTACGCGCTGCGCCGCCGGCTGCTGAAGCTCGACGAGATCCACCAATACGACACCTACGTGCCGATCCTGGACAACATGGAGACCGACATCCCGTGGGACGCCGCGTGCGACAAAGTGCTCGCCGCCCTCGCGCCGCTCGGCCGCGAATACACGGCCACGCTCGGCGCCGGCCTGCACGGGCGCTGGTGCGACCGCTACGAAAACAAAGGCAAGCGCAGCGGCGCGTTCAGCTCGTCGAGCTTTGGCAATCCGCCGTTCATCATGATGAACTACAAGCGCGACGTTTTCTCCGACGTGTACACGCTCGCGCACGAGGCCGGTCACTCCATGCACACCTGGTACGCGCAGCGCACCCAGCGCTTTCAAGATTACAACTACCCGATCTTCCTCGCGGAAGTCGCGAGCACCTTCAACGAAGATCTGCTCACCCATCACCTCCTCGCCGAGACCACCGACCCGCGGATGCGCGCCTACCTCATCAACCGCCAGATCGACGACATCCGCGGCACCATCTACCGGCAGACGATGTTCGCGGAGTTTGAAAAACTCACGCACGCCATGGAGGAAGCCGGCGAGCCGCTGACGCTGGAAAGTTTCCGCGCGACCTATCGCGGGCTGCTCGACGCCTACTTCGGCCCGGACTTCGCCATCGACAGCGCGCTGGAGCTGGAGTGCCTGCGCATCCCCCATTTCTACCGCGCCTTTTACGTCTATAAATACGCGACTGGGCTCAGCGCGGCAGTCGCGCTCGCGCAGCAGGTGCTGGGCGGCGGCGACGTGGAGCGCTATCTCGGCTTCCTCCGCTCCGGCGGCGCGCAGATGCCGCTGCCGACGCTCGCCGAGGCCGGCGTGGACATGGCAAAGCCAGCACCGATCGCGGCGGCGCTCGCCGTTTTCGCGCAGCGGGTGGAGGAGCTGGAGGCACTGCTCGGGTGATGCTGGACGGCCACGAACGCTCCCTCCTCGCCGCGCAGGGCTACTCCGAGCTGTCGATGTTCGACGACGCGCTCGCCGAGCTGGATTCGCTGCCGGCCGCGGCGCTGCAAACCGCCGAGGCGCTGGAGCTGCGCACCGTCATCCTCATGCAGGCCAAGCGCTGGCAGGACGCGCTCGCCACCGGCCGCGAGCTGTGCCAGTCCGAGCCGGAAAAGACCGCCGGCTTCATCCACACCGCCTTTTGCCTGCACGAACTCGGCTGCACCGCCGAGGCCCGCGACTGCCTGCTCGCCGGCCCGCCATCGCTCCACGCCGAGGCCACCTACCACTACAACCTCGCCTGCTACGAGTGCGCCCTCGGCCACCTCGAAGTCGCCCGGCTGCACTTGGACAAGAGCTATTCCATGGACAAAAAAATGCGCGACCTCGCCAAGCGCGACCCCGACCTCGCCGCCCTGCGCGAGTAGAGCTGAAAGCGCCGCCAAACAACTCGCCGACGCCATGAAGGGGGAGATGGGAAGGATGAAAGATGAATTACAACGACCCTGAAAACGTGCCGCCGGTCTGGCAGGTCGGCGACGTGATTCTCGACCGGTACGAGGTGAAGCAGGTCTTCACGGGCGGCGGCATGGGGTTGGTCTATCGGGTTCATCACCGCGATTGGGCGATGGACCTGGCCGTTAAGTCCCCAAGGCCGGAGTTCTTTCAAACCCAGCAACACATCGAGAACTTCGAGCGCGAAGCGGAGACGTGGGGGAACCTTGGACTGCATCCGCACACGGTCAGTTGCTACTCCGTCCGCCGCTTGGGCGGCCTCCCGCGCATCTTCACCGAGTTTGTCGATGGCGGCAGTCTGGCGGACTGGATTCGATCACGCCGACTCTACGAAGGCGGGCCGGACAGGGCGATGGGAAGGATGAAAGATGAATTATGAAGGATGAAGTGGCAAAGGTTCCACCGGGAGACTTTCCCTATCAGCAATGAGCGCGAGCAGATTACGAACTTCAAATAGGAAGCCGTTCAGGAATTGATGGGGGGCGACAGTGTGAGGCGGCGCGAAATGTCCCTGCGCCCGATTTGCGGCTTGGCAGAAAGAGAGCGCCTCGCCATTTTCCGCGCTCACCGGCTATGCCCAAATACTTTGATGGCGAGAAGCCACTGCCATTCTCTCGCGCTGCGATTACGTCAGACCGTTTCTCGGAGCAGTGGCTGCGGCAGGAGTTGACGCGGAAGCGCGGAAAAATGTCGTTGTGCCTGCGGTTCGCTGGTTTTCCCGACGACTCACTTGGCTACGTGTTCAATATCGAACAAGCAGGTGAGGCTTTCCGCATCAGCGACATCACGGGCAAACAGTTGCTCGCCGTCCCGAGCCTCAGCGAACTTGTAGCGATGGTTTTGCACGTCAGCGGCACGAGTTACCATGCCAACTGGCAGGCGGAGTTTCAGAAAATGCGGAACCAGATCACGTCGAAGACGGGGCCGATCTAATTTCCGATTGCGGCTTCGATTTTCGCGTAGGCGGTATCGGGTTTGTCGCCGGTGGTCACAACCACCCATGCGCCTTGAACGACCTTCAGGACGGCCCACTTGAGTTTCGATGAAAGCCAAATCGCAGACGCGCCGTCGGGATACTCCGCTGAATTTGGCGGCGTCCGCGTGAAGTGCGCGATTCCGCCGCCCGCGAATAGGGAAATCGTCCCGCGTCCGGCAAGCTCAGCCCGTCCAATCTCGGCGAGGGCTTCGGGATAATGCTCTGGCGGTTCGCACCGAATGTTACTCGCGCGCTGTAGGTCGCAGATTTCCCGAAATGTTTCCGTCAACCCGAGCGCCAATGTCCGGGTTTTGAATCGCTCGTATAGCTCTGCCTCCGCTTGCATAGCTGCCAGTCCCGGTGTCCCGACGGGCAATTCCGCTTCGAATGCAATACGCATCAGCTTCCCCATGTTTCCCTCCTCGGCTTTGAATCGGTCGCCTTTCGGTTGTTCTTCCGGGGTGATGAGCGGTGTCGAAATGTCGATGCCTTCGATTCTGTTGCCCTGATTGTAGAGCCAGGTGTAATCGCGCGTTTGAGCAAGAAGGTAAGCGTCGAAAAGCTCCGCCGCATGGATGTGCGGATAGGTGATGCTCACGCCATCTATGGTTTCACGCCGCCACGCCCAAATGATGATTACGACGAAGTCGGTGCCTCGTTTGATGACATGCAGCGGAGTCGAAAGGTTCGCTGACTTTTCTTCCGCCGCGGTGTGCAGCGCCTTCACTTCAAGCCCGATGAACGGCGCGCGTCGCGCATCCCGAATGATCAGGTCGGGAAAGACGTTCCAAAGCACCGCTGATGCGCTGCGGCCCTCGCCTTCCTCAATGAGCAGGTGATTGAGTTCGTAGGCGAGCGCGTATTCGAGCAGCGTTGAAACGCGCGTGCGCGTGTCCGTGAGGTGGCGCGGGTCGAGTGGCGGCGTCTCCGACGCGAGACGCGCCGTGAGCGTCTTGGAGACTCCTTGGTTGATGCGCTCGACGGCTCTCCCGATCAGCCCTTGGACATATTCGCGGTTAGTCATGCGGCCCGGTAAGTAACCGGGACACCGCACAGACTCCGAGCAATGTTTTCGATGGATTGAATCTTCATCGTCTCCGCTTGGTGCAGCAATTCAGAGGCTTCCGCTTCCAAGCCTTTGTAGAGGTCGCGCGCCTTTAGAAAGGAATCTTTCATCACCGCTTGAATCTGCGGTGGTGGCACGGGCACGAGGATGTGCTTGAAATCCTTGGACGCCAAACGTGGCCGCCCGATGCCCGCGACTTGGTGCATGATTTGCCCATACACGAAATCTGAGCGCAACAGCACCGAGAGCAGGAAAGGATCGAATACAGGCGCACCGTCCACACCGCGCCGCACCGTCAGCACGATGCACTCGGATGATGTGTAGCCGTCGTGCGCGAACTCCGCGAAGTGGCATTTGCGGAGGTTCGGGCGCATTCGCGCAAACAGGATGTCGTGCCGCTCGAATTTCTTTACGCCGCTCTTGAGCGATTGGCCGGGAACATAAACCTGTGCTGCGTTGCCCGTGCGTGACTCCATCTGCGCGAGGCCGGTGTAGTAGATGAATTGGTCGGGAAAATCTACTGACGGCACATAGCTGTCGTTTCGCTCGATGCAGATTTCGCCCAGCCTGACCACGGGATGTTTGCTCTGCTGGATGGCCGATGCCGCCATGAGCCGCGCTGGATGGTGGTAGCGAAAATCGAGGCGCAATTCCGGGTTCTGTTTCGCATCGGCGAACGGATTGGAAAGAAACACACGCTCCGGGTCGGACACCGTTTTCCCCCGCGCTTGAAACTCCCGCCATGCCACGAGGATTTCGTCGAGGTCGCTATTCGGCACCGCGTTTCCGTTTTCATCGTAAGTCGTGTCCGGCTCGCCATTCGGCTTGCGCCCGACACGCTCGGACTTCGCAAAGAACGTCAATCCGTGCGCCGGCTTTTTGGTTTTGCGCAGAATGATAATGGACGTGTTCACCGAGGCGTAAGGCATGAACGCCGTCTCGGGCAGGCTGACGACGGCGAGCAATTCCGCCCGGCGCTGGATGAACTCGCGCACGTCCTGAGTCGAGGAAAGCGAGAGCACGCCTTCATCAATGACCATGCCGAGCACGCCGCCCGGTTTGAGCATGTCCAGACAGCGTTCGATGAACAGAATGCCGCGCCTGCGCGATGTGAAGCCGCGCCCCAACTCGTATTGTTGCAGCGCGCCTGTGTCGGAAAAATCGCTGCCGAAAGGCGGGTTGGTAATGATGATATTGAACACGCCAAAGAACGGTTCGCCCTTCGCACCGAGCGAGCCGCCGGTGCCGAGATAGATGCTTTGAAATTCGTTCGCGCCGGTCAGGAACAAATTGATGCCCGTCACCCAAGCCAGCCGCTCATCCACCTCCAGCGCCGTGAAACTCGCCACCTTCGCATCCTGCCGTAGCATCTCGACAAGGAAGCCGCCGGTGCCGCTCGCCGGGTCGCACACCGCGCCATGTGTTTCTTCCGCGAGCATCGCGACGAGAAAAGCCGCGATTTCGCGCGGCGTGAAAAATTGCTGGTTGTCGCCTTTGTCGAAAGTGTTCCGCACAACTTCCTCGTAAGCCACGCCCTTGATGTCCACTGTCGCGCCCGTGAGTTGAAGGGCGCTCAAGACCTCTCCCGCAGCGACAATGGCCTCATCCGGCAAATTGAGTTTGCGAAACCGCTCGGGCACTAACACCGAGAACTTCGCGCAAGCCTGCTCGTAAAACTTACGGATGCGCCCCGCGTAAGCGGCATCTTCTTCGAGCAATTGATTGAAAAGGTCGTGCTGTCCCGGCGTCTTTTCCGAGAGTGCCTTCGCGAAGAGCAGTTTGCTGATTTCTTCGAAGCGCCCGATGAGCGAGCTATCGCCGTGCGCATCGCGGAGGCTGCGATGCAGCCGCGCCAGATGCCGTTTGAACAATTCCTCGGTCATCCCGCCGCCGCGTTGCGGCGCGGTCAGATCCGCCGTTGTCGCCTTCGCCGAAACCGATGGAATCGGCGAATCCTCCTTGAGCCGAAGCACATCATCCAAAGCGTAAGTTCGGTAGTTGTTCGTCGGGTTGCGTTTTGACTTCAGCTTGCCCGCTCGATCCCAATTCCGCAGAGTTTCCTTGCTTACGCCGAGCATTTGCGACGCTTCGTTGAGAGAGATTTTCGGCTTCATTATTTGTAAGGTTGCAACATTGCAAAAGGTTGAGTCAAACAAAAAATAGGCACCAAGCGGGATGAAGTCGGCGCTCGCGTTTTTAGGCAGGGACATCACCGAACTCGCGAGGCGCGGAATATTGGAGCCGGTGATCGGTCGGAAGGACGAGATTCTGCGGGTGGCGCGGATTCTTTCGCAGAAGCGCAAAGCCAATCCTGTCCTCGTCGGTGAACCGGGCGTCGGCAAGACCGGGATCGTGGAGGGGCTGGCGCAGCGGATTGCATCGCGGGAATGCCCGGATTTTCTGGGCGAGGCGAGGATCGTGGAGATTTCCATGTCCGCCCTCCGCACTGGCGCGAATTCCTACTGACAGGAGAACGCTTGTCTAACGTGCGTCGAAGATTCTCCAGTTGCGGTCTCGTCCGCTCCTCACCTGCCGGGGAGCATCTGAAAACCGGCCTGCTTGAAGTGCGCGTCCGTGGTCAGGGCTTGCCGCAGGCGCAGTTCACGCATGAGCGCGAAGCTCGTGCAATCGGTGAACGAAAAATCCTTGTCGCGGTAGCGAAAGAAAATGGCGTGGGCGCGGGCGGCGCGTTCGTGGTGAATGCTTTCCTGCCGCACCCGCGGGCTGTCGGCCACGCTCTGCCACCACTGCTCCGAGGCCGCGAGATCGAGGCGAAAGCGGATGAGCGAGAGCGTTTCGTCGATGACGTAATCGGTGGTGAGCAGCAATCCTTCGCGTTCGAGCCACTGGTCCCGGGCGGCGCAGGCCGCGCGATGGGCGGGATCGGCCGCGTCGGCGCACGCCATCCAGCCGGCGGTGTCCACGAACAGATATTTCATGCGCCGTAGAGCACGCGGTCATGATCGGCCGCGCGGAGGCCATCCCGGCTCTTGCCCAGCGCCTCCGCCCGATAGATCGGATCGTCCGCGAGCGGCACCCGCGCGGCGTCGCCCATTTCGGCGGGGACAATCCGAAAGGCGGGCTGGCTGCGGTGCAGGACGAGGAACGAAGCACCCTTGCGGGCGCTCTCGATGACTGCGGCCATCCCGGCGCGGAGTTGCTTGGTGTTGATCTTGCAAGGCTCGGTTTTCATGTTCAACTCGAAGTTAAACCCCGCGGCTGACGAAGCAAGATCGGAAACGTTTTTCGACAGGGACATCACCGAACTCCCGAGGGTGGCGCGGATTCTTTCGCAGAAGCGCAAAGCCAATCCGGTCCTCGTCGGCGAACCGGTCGTCGGCAAGACCGGGATCGTGGAGATTTCGATGCCTGCCCTGATTGCTGGAACGAAGTATCGCGGCGAATTCGAGGAGAGATTGCAGGCGGTCATCAAGAAGACCGAGTAACAGCCGGAAGTGATCCTCTTTATCGACGAAATCCACGCGCCGGCTCGACAGCTCGACCACGCAGTTCGCGCTGGGGGGCGGGGTTTTTTGAAAACGGCTGCGGTGCGGGAACAGGCCGTCCCCCATTCCGCAATCCCGTCGGAAAAGCAGAGCGGAATTTACGGAATGAACTTTGGCCGCCGCTCGAAGTCAGTTACCTCAGTCAGATGATGAATCCCACCCTGCTCTTACCCGCGGCCACCCGCGTCTCCGTCCGGCAATGGCGGCAGATGTTTCGCATGATCCCCGGCTGGTGCGCTGCGGCCGCGCTGCTTGCCACCGCAGCCGTGGCGGAGGATGTGCCGGATAAGCTGGTGGTGCTGACCTTCGACGATTCGGTGGCGAGCCAGGCGACGGTCGTGGCTCCGCTGCTGAAAAAGTATGGCTTCGGCGCGACGTTCTTCATCACGGAGGGCTTCGATTTTGCGACGAACAAAAAGCAATACATGACGTGGGAGCAGATCAAGGCGCTGCACGATGCGGGGTTCGAGATCGGCAACCACACGCGGCATCACCAGGCGGTCAATGGGCAGAAGCCGGAGGAGCTGACGGCCGATGTGGAATACATCGAGAAACAATGCGAGGCGCATGGCATCCCGCGGCCGGTGACGTTTTGCTATCCCGGGTATGCCACGAGTCCGGCAGCGGTGGAGGTGTTGCGAGGCCGGGGTTACCAGTTTGCGCGGGCGGGTGGCGCGCAGGTGTTCGACCCGGCGAAAGATGAGCCGCTGCTGATGCCGCAGGCGTTTGATTCGAAGCCGGAGGCGAAGTTCGAGCACTTCGCGGCGGCGGTGCGGCAGGCGAAGGATGGCAAGATCGCGGTGCTGACCTTTCACGGCGTGCCGGACGGGCAGCATCCGTGGGTGCATACCGATCCGGCGGTTTTCGAGAAATATCTGGAGCATCTCAAAGAGCAGGGCTGCACGGTCATCGCCGTGCGCGACATGGTGAAGTATCTGCCGGAGGCGAAGAAGTAACGGTTCGGCGCAAAGGCACCTTGCCTGTACGGGGTGGCCCGCTAACCTGCGGGCCATTATGAAAACGTTCCTCCTTTCCCTCGCCCTCCTCGCCACCGCGGTCACGCTGCCCGCGGCGGAGGCGGTGCCCGCGGCGCAGCTCAGCCAGTTCAAGCTGGGTGCCTACATCACCGGCCCGCAGGTCACGCTCGACAACGCGGCCGGCAAGGCGGTGCTAATCGACGCATGGGGCATCCATTGCGGACCGTGTCTGGCGAGTCTCCCGGACATCGAGAAAATCGCGAAGCGGAACAAGGACAAGATGCTCGTCTTTGGCGCGCACTCGCAGGGCGGGACGGATGCGGAGGTCAGCGAGGTGGTGAAGAAAAACAAGCTCAGCTACACCATCACCCAGGGGGTCAACGGTCCCGTGCAGTTCAGCGGCATTCCCCACGTTTTCGTTTTCGATACAAAAGGTGTCCTCGTTTTCAGCGGTCATCCAGCCGACCCGGAGTTTGAGCACGCGGTGCGCAAAGCCACGGCTGGCGCGACTGCCAGTGGGGCTGGCGGGGCCAAACCGAGCGGGCTCGATGCGCTGAAGCGTCCCGGCGCGTAGCCGCGCGGTCAGCCAGCGTTTTCCACGGCGGCGATCATCCGCACGGCTTGGGCGGCGGCGCGGACATGGTGGACACGGAAGATGGCGGCGCCGCGGAGCATCCCCTGGACGATGCAGGCCACGGTGCCGGCGTCGCGGTCGGCGGGCTCGGGGAGGCCGAGGACTTCGCCGATGACGGTTTTGCGCGAGACGGGAAGGAGGATGGGACGGTCGAAATGGGCGAAGCGATCGAGTGCGCGGTAGATGCGGAGGTTGTCGGCGCGCTGTTTCGCGAAGTCGATGCCGGGGTCGAGGATGAGCGCGTCGCACGGGACGCCGGCGCGCTCGGCGATGGCGATTTTTTCGGCAAAGAAGGTGTCGAGGCGCGCGATGATGTCGTCGTAGCCGACGTGGGTGTGGGCGACTTTCGGCAGGCCGACGCTGTGCATGATGAGGAGGGCCGCGCCGGTCGCGGCGCAGATGCGGGCGTTCTCGTCGGTGGGGAGCGCGCCGATGTCGTTGAGGATGTCGCCGCCGACGGCGAGGGCGGCGCGGGCGACGGCGGGGCGCCAGGTGTTGATGGAGAGCAGCGGCGGAAGGACTGCTGACGAATGACGAGGGACGAGGGGCCAGCGCTCGATGAAGCGGACGAGTTGGGCGGCTTCCTCTTCCTCGCTGATCGGGGCGCGGTTGGTCCGGGCGCTTTCGGCACCGATGTCGATGATGTCGGCCCCGTCGGCGATCAGGCCGCGCGCCTTTTCCAGCGCGGCGTCCAAGTCGGCGAGGCCGTCGCCGGAAAAGGAATCCGCGGAGAGATTGACGATGCCCATGACGAGCGGCAGGCGCGGCCATTCGAGCGTGTGCCCGCGGGCGATGAGCTTCATGCGGAGGGGTCCACGAAAGACACGAAGGGACACGAAAAGGAAAAGACCGCAGGCCCGGAGCTTTCGTGCATTTCGGGTCTTTCGTGGACTCTCCTCATGGCAGCGGCACGAAGGAAATCTCCCGCCGCTGAAAACGCGCGGTCTGCGTGTAGCCCACGCTTTTCGCCAGCGCCACGGCCTCGGCGAAACCCGCGCCGAGTTCCACGACCGCATGGGCGTCGGAATTGATGAGCAGCGGCACCTGCGCGGCGTGGGCGAGTTCGAGAAAGTCGCGCGCGGGATACTGCTCGCTGCAGTCTTTGCGCCAGCCGGCGGTATTGATCTCGAAAGGGGTGCGCGTCTCGGCGAGCGCGGCCACGGCCGGCTCGTAGAAGCGCCGCAGATCGCCGGCCGGACGGTAGCCAAATTTTTTCGGCAGGTCGGGGTGCGCCATGAAATCGAAGAGCCCGCTCCGCACCGCGCGCCCGTAGCTTTCCCAATACGTCTGCCAAATCGCGTCCACATCGCCGTCGCGGTAGCGGCTCACGTATTGCGGGTTGTCCACCTCCGCGCCGTCGGGCAGGTAGTGGACGCTGCCGATGAAAAAATCCCACTCGGCCAGCCCGCGCAGTTCTTCGATCCACGGTTCGCGACCGTCGAGAAAATCGCACTCCAGCCCGAGCCGGATGGTGAGCTGCGGAAAGGCGGCGCGCGCTTTTTCCACCTCCTCCAGGTAGCGCGGCAAGTCTGCGCGCAGCATCCGCCAGTCGTCGAAGCGCGCGGGCATGGGATTGTGGTCGGCGAAGCCCAGCTCCCCGAGCCCCAGCTCCACCGCGCGGCGGGCAAACTCCAGCGGCCAGCCGCTGGCGTGGTGGCAGAGCGGGGTGTGGACGTGGTAGTCGGCGAGGGCGGTAAACATCGCGGGGGTTTTAACCACGGATTTGGTTTTGGGGAAATCCGCGCCGCCGGTGCGGCCGGCCCGCTACCGCCGCTTCCGCGCGCCGAAGCTGTAGCCCTTGGCCGTGCGGACGCCTTTGCCAACGCCGCCCTGCGGGATGGCGTCTTCGTTGAAAAGCGCGGTGAAAAAGTAGGGGAAGGTTTCGAGCTTCAGGCGCTTGATTTTCGTGCCGATGAAGCGCTCGATCGCGCGGACGTGATCGACTTCCTCGGCGGTGAAAATGGTCACGGCATCGCCGACCTGGAGCGCGCGGCCGGTGCGGCCGATGCGGTGGACGTAGTCCTCGGGATGCTGCGGCACGTCGTAGTTCACGACGTGCGAGACGCCGGCGATGTCGAGCCCGCGCGCGGCGATGTCGGTGGCGACCATGACCTCGTATTTGCCGCTCTTGAAGCCGGCGAGGGCGTCCTCGCGCTCGCTCTGCGTGCGGTTGGAGTGCAGGACGGCGACGGAGTGTTTCAGGTCTTTGAGCTGATGCGCCACGCGGTCGGCCATGACTTTCGTGCTGGTGAAGATGATCGCGCTGTCGAACTGCGTGTGCTGGAGCAGGGCGATGAGCAGGTCGAATTTCTGGTCCTTCGCCACCGGGTAGAGCGCGTGCGTGACGGTCTCCGCGGGCGAGCGCCGCTGGCCGATCTCGACCTGCTCGGGGTTGGTGAGCAGCCACTTCGTCATCGTCTCCAGCTCGGGCGGGAGGGTGGCGGAGAAAAAGAGCGTCTGGCGCTGTTTCGGCAGGCGGTCCACGATCCGGCGGACCTGCGGGAGAAAGCCCATGTCGAGCATCCGGTCCACCTCGTCGAGGACGAGATACTGGATGTCTTGGAGGTTGGCGGTGCCGTCTTCGAGGAAGTCGAGCAGCCGGCCGGGGGTGGCCACGAGGACGTCCACGCCTTTGGCGAGAAACTCCCGCTGTTTCCCGTAACCGACGCCGCCATAGACGAGGCCCACGGTGAGGTCCATGAACCGCGCGAAATCCCGGAACGCCGTCTCGACTTGGGCGGCCAGCTCCCGCGTCGGTTCGAGGATGAGCGCGCGCATTTTTCCGTGCGTGGCGAGCTGCGTGAGAATGGGCAGGCCAAAGGCCGCCGTTTTCCCGGTGCCGGTCTGGGCCGAGCCCATCATATCCCGCCCGCTGAGAATGATCGGAAAAGCCCGCAACTGAATGGGCGTGGGGTCCGAGTAACCCATGCTTTCCACGCCGCGCACGACGGCTTCATGTAAACCAAAATCCTTAAATGACATCGGCGGAAGCTAGGGAGCCGCGCCGCGCCGGGCAATGATTTGTTTTCCGCCCGCCGCACAGAGGGACGGGCGGATTTTTGGCACGTCCGCATTTCTGGTTGCACGCGACCTGCTTTGCACCTAACACTCCGCGCCTTTCACCCGTCCCTGCACCACTCATCCATGTTCAAAAACATCCCCTTTCACCGCGTCAACTGGGTCACCAGTTCTTTCCTGATCGGCACGCTCTTTCTCTCGCTCACGGCAGTGCCGCTCTACATCTGGAAATTCGGAATCGACTGGTTTCAGTGCGCGCTCTTTTTCGCGATGCTCTGCGCCTGCGGGTTCTCGATCACGCTCGGGTATCACCGGATGTTTTCGCACCTCGCCTTCCGCGGGCATTGGTCGGTGCGGCTGTTCACCCTGATTTTCGGCGCGGGCGCGTTTGAAAACTCGGCGCTGATGTGGTCCTGCGAGCACCGCACGCATCACAAATTCGTCGATCACGATGACGACCCGTATGACATCAACAAGGGGCTTTTTCACGCGCACATCGGCTGGCTCATGTTCAAGCTCCGCCCGGAGCTGACCTACGAAAACGTGGCCGATCTCCAGAAGGACAAGCTCCTCATGTGGCAGCACCGCCACACCCAGAAGCTCGCCGTCCTGGTGGCCTTCATTTTGCCCGCGCTCCTCGGCTACGCCTGGGGCGGATGGTCGGCGGCGCTCGGGGCGTTCCTCATTGCCGGAGTGGCGCGCGTGGTGTTCCTCCAGCACTGCACCTTCTGCATCAATTCGCTCTGCCACTGGATCGGCAAGCGCCCCTATTCCTCGCGGTGCAGCGCGCGGGATTCGTGGATCACGGCGGTCGTGACCTTCGGCGAGGGCTACCACAATTATCACCACGAGTTTCAGCACGACTACCGCAACGGCGTGAAGCCCTGGCAGTTTGACCCCACGAAGTGGATCATCTGGACGCTGAATCTGATCGGTCTCGCGGACAATCTGCGCCGGGTGCCGTCGGAGAAAATCCTGCTCGCGGAACTGGGCGAAGCGCAGCGCCGGATGGAGACGAAGCTCGAATGTCCGCACCTCACGGACGGCGCGCGCGCCTATTTCACCAGCGCCTACGCGCGCCTGCAGGCCACGGCCACGGAGTGGGCCCAGCTCAAGGCCGCGCAAATGGAAATCACGCGGGAGATGATGGGCGAACTCCGCGAGGAAGTCCGCCACGCCATCGAGTCGCTCAAGCTGCGCGACCACGAGCTGGCGAGGGTCGTGCCAAACGCGTAGTCCGGCGGCGGCGCTGTCCACGCCTGTCTGCGGCTGGGTGTGAAATGCGGGGCAGCATGCAGTTTTCAGAGCTGAAAACCTGACCGCCCCATGCCCGCCAAATCCCTCGTCGTACGCTCGCTGGAACCGCTGGTCTCCGCGCTGTGGATTTTTTTCCTCATCGGGACGCTGTGGGTCGCGGCGGTCTGGACCATGGCCATCGGCGACTCGACCGTGGCTGGCTGGACGCGCAACGGCGACCTCCGTGCGGTGCTGGGGCGGCTGATCGCCGTCGGCGACATCGCGTGGATCACCCTCGCGGCGGCCAACGTCCACCTCTGGCTGGCGGAAACGGAAGGGCTGGGCACCGCGCGGCGCTGGGCGCTCATCATCGCCGGCGGCGCGGCGGCG
>JAYWEB010000073.1:0-5554 GCA_043779575.1 Chthoniobacter sp.
AAACGGGCGCAGCGCGCGCTCCAGCAGGCGCACGACGACCTGGAACTCCGCGTGCGCGAGCGGACCACGGCGCTGGCGCAGACCAATGCGCTGCTCCACCACGAAGTCGCCGAGCGGCGCAAAGCCGAGGAGGCGACCGCGGCGAGCAACCGGCAGCTCTCGGCCGCGCTGACCGAACTGCAAGCGACCCAAGAGGAAATCGTCCAGCGCGAACGCATGCAGGCGCTGGGCCGCATGGCCAATGGCATCGCGCATGATTTCAACAACGCCCTCGCGCCGATCCTCGGCTTCAGCGAGCTGCTGCTGATGAAGCCGGAAACGCTGGCCGATGTGCCCAAGGCGCGCAACTACCTGGAGATGATCTACAGCGCCGCGAAGAGCAGCGCCCGCGTGGTCAGCCGGCTGCGCGAGTTTTACCGCTACCGCGAGCCGGGCGAGGTGCTCACGCCGGTCGCGATCAATGAAGTGCTGCAGCACGCCGTGGCGCTCACGCAGCCGCGGTGGAAAGACCAGGCGCTCGCCGAAGGCGTGCAGATCGACATCCGCACGGAGCTGGCCGCGGTGCCCTCGATCCCCGCGAACGAAGGCGAGATCCGCGAGATCATCGTGAGCCTGATTTTCAACGCCGCCGACGCCATCCACCAGCGCGGCACGATCACGCTGCGCACCGAGGCGCGCGCGGAGCGGCTCGTCATCACCGTCACCGACGACGGCGTGGGCATGACCGAGGACGTGCGCGCGCGCTGTCTGGAGCCGTTTTTTTCCACGAAAACCGATCGCGGTTCCGGGCTCGGGCTGGGCAGCGTGTACGGCGTGGTCCGGCGGCATCAGGGCGAAATCGACATCGTCAGCGCACCGGGGGCCGGCACCACGGTGACGATTTTTTTTCCACTCGAGAAAGGAGCCGCCGCCCCCGCGCCCACTCCCGCGGCCCCTGCGTCGCCGACGCTCCGCATCCTCGTGGTCGAGGATGAGGAACTCGTGCGCGAGGTGCTCGAAATCTATCTCGCCGAAGATCACCACAGCGTGACCACCGCGGTGAACGGCCGCGAAGGCCTGGAGAAATTCCGCGCGGGGAAATTCGATCTCGTGATGACCGACCGCTCGATGCCGGAGATGAATGGCGATGCGCTCGCCGCGGCGATCAAGAAACTGCGGCCGCGCCAGCCCCTGCTGCTGCTCACCGGCTTCGGCGATCTAATGAACGGTGCCGGCGAGCTCCCGCCGGGCGTGGACCTCGTGGTGACAAAGCCTTTCACGCTGACCTCGCTGCGCGCGGCCATCGCCGAGGTCTGCCCGAAGTAGCTCGCGTCGCGGACCTCGCGCGGGACACACTCGCGCCTCCACCATGACCACCACCCCGACTGCAAAACTGCGCGTGCTCCTGGTCGCCCAGCAACACGGCGACGTGTTTCTTTTGCGCGAAATGGTCAACGAGGAGCCGCACTCCCGCTTCGTCATCGGGGCTGAAGCGGACGGCCTGGCCAGCGCGATCGCCCGCCTGAGTGCCGGCGGGATTCATGTGGTGCTTCTCGACCTCGAACTCGCGGACAGCCACGGACTGGACACGTTCACCGCTTTCCACAAAGCCGCGCCGGATCTGCCGGTCGTGGTGCTGAGCGATGTGGAAGACGAGGAGCTGGCGCTGCAAACCGTACAGCTCGGGGCGCAGGAGTATCTCGTGAAAGGGCGGATCGTTCCGCACCTGCTGCACCGCGCCTTGCGCTATGCGGTGGAGCGCGCGCGCGCCGACGCGCAGCTCGCGCACGAGCGGGAGCTGCTGGGCACGCTGCTCGAAAACATTCCCGACCGCATCTATTTCAAAGACCGGCGCAGCCGCTTCATTCGCATCAACCGCGCGCTGACGGAGTTCTTCGGCCTCGCCTCACCGGAGGCCGCTTACGGTCGGACGGACGGCGATTTTTTTGATCCCGATGCCTCGCGTCAGATGCTGGAAGACGAACGGCGCATCATGGAAACGGGCCAGCCGATCCTCGGCAAGATCGAGTCGAAGACGCTGACCAGCGGCGAGATTTCGTGGACGCTGACCACCAAGCTGCCGCTGCGCGACCGGGAGGGGCGGATCGTCGGCACCTGCGGCATTTCGCGTGAAATCACAGCGATCAAAACCATGGAGGAGCAGCTCGCCACCGAGCGGCACCTGCTCCGCGCACTCATCGACAATCTGCCCGATCTCGTCTTCCTGAAAGACGCCGAGGGCCGCTATCTGCTCGATAACGCCGCGCATCTGCGCTTTCTCGGCGCGAGCGAATTCTCCGAGGTCAACGGGCGCACCCCATTCGATTTTTTCCCAGACTCCATCGCCACTGTTTTGCACGAGGAAGACATGGCGATCATCCGCAGCGGCAAGCCGCTTTATGATCACGAGCAAAAGGCGGCCGACGCGGGCGGACACGTGCGATGGCTGCTCTCCACGAAGATTCCCTGGCTCAGCGAGGGTCGCGCGGTCGGGCTCGTCTCCATCAGCCGCGACGTCTCGCTGCAGAAGCTTGCCGAGTTGCATCTGAAGCAGGCCAATGCCGACCTCAAAGCCCGGCGCGAAGATCTCATGGCCGCAGTGAGGGACTTGCAGGAAGCCCATCAGGATCTCCGCTCGACGCAGCTCCAACTCGTGGACGCCGAGAAAATGAAGTCCGTCGGGCGGCTCGCGGCCGGCGTCGCGCACGAGGTGAAAAACCCGCTCGCCATTTTGAAAATGGGGCTCGAGTACCTCTCCACGATCGAAATCCAGGACGAGACCGCGCCGCTCATCCTCAAGGAAATGTCCGACGCGCTCCATCGCGCGGACGGCGTCATCCGCGGCCTGCTGGATTTTTCCGCGCCGAAGCAGCTCGAAGTCCGCCGAGCCAGCCTCAACGTCATCGTCAACCAAGCCCTGCGGCTCGTCCGCGGAGAGATGAAACGCGGCTGCCAGGTGCAGCGGGAACTGCAGGAAGACCTCCCCCAACTCGCCATCGACGCCGACAAGATCAGCCAGGTTTTCGTCAATCTCTTCACCAACTCGATCCACGCCATGAGCGGTGGCGGCACCCTCACCATTCGCACTTTCTCGAAGCAACTCACCGGCGTCGGCAGCAATATCGCGGACCAGCGCTCGGAGTCCTTTCGCGTGGGCGAAACCATCGTCGTCGCCGAGATCGACGACACCGGCCCCGGCATCGCCGAGGACAAACTGGCCAAGGTTTTCGAGCCCTTTTTCACGACCAAACCAACCGGAGAGGGAACCGGGCTGGGGCTGTCGGTGGTGAAAACAATCATCGACCTGCACGGCGGGACCATCGACCTTCGCAACCTTTCGGAAGGCGGCGCGCGTGTGACCATCATGTTTCAG
The DNA here is from genome assembly GCA_043779575.1 of Chthoniobacter sp. Taxonomy (GTDB): domain Bacteria; phylum Verrucomicrobiota; class Verrucomicrobiia; order Chthoniobacterales; family Chthoniobacteraceae; genus Chthoniobacter. Next base: position 3,353 of record JAYWEB010000073.1, read on the forward strand.
GCTTAACCCTCTGCCTCCCGCGACCACTTATGGAAAAAAAACGCATCTTCATCGTCGATGACGAAGCCGGTTTCACCCGGCTCCTCAAACTGACCCTGGAAAAAACCGGCAACTTTCAGGTGCTGGAAGAAAACAACGGCACCAACGCCTGGCTCCAGGCCCGCGCATTCAAACCCGACATCATCTTCCTCGACATCGTCATGCCCAAGATCGACGGCGGCGACGTCGCCCAGCAGATCCGCTCCGACCCGCTCCTCGCAAAGGTGCCCATCATCTTCCTCACCGCGATCGTCTCCCGGACCGAGACCAAGAACGACATCGGCGGCTTCCCCTTCCTCGCGAAACCGGTGAGCCTCGCCGCCATCAAGCACTGCATCGCGGAGCACCTCGGGGAGTAGGGTCGCGCCAAATCGCACGAACTTTGCGGTTCTCCCGCAGCGGCAGGCCGCTTAAAAAATCGCCAGTTATGAACAGCATCAGCATCGTTGCGACCCTTCTGCTCGCGGTATCCGTCGCTCTCGCCGTCACCAGCCACCGCTACATTCAGAATCGTGTCATCGCTCCAGGCCAGGTCACGGATCTCATCGCGAGTTCCGGGAGTAAGGGCGCTACGACCTACAAGATCGTGGCGAGCTTCAGCGACAAAAACGGTCGTGCGCAGGTTTACCGGTCCTCCTTCTCGTCCAGCAGTCCCGGCTTCAAAGTCGGCGACCCGATTCGGATCTGCTACCAGGAGGGCGATCCGTCGAATTGCGGCATCTACTCGTTTGGCTACCGCTTTGGGGCCGCGTGGGTCATCGGGATCGTCGCACTCGCTCTCATCGCCATCTCTCTCGGCTTCCGCCGCGGCCCCGCGCTCATGGACGCCATTTACCTCAGCAGGCCGGGCGTGGTGGAACTGCGCTGATCCCGCCTACCGGTCGCACTCGCCCATCACGAAATCCAGCGAGCCGAGGATGGCGACGACGTCGCTCATCATGTGGCCGGGCAGGATTTTCGGGAGGATCGAAAGGTTACAGAACGAGGGGCTGCGGATCTTCAGCCGGTGCGGGGTGCCGCCGCCTTTGCTGTTGATGTAAAAACCGAGTTCGCCCTTCGGATTCTCATGGCCGAAATAGACCTCGCCCGCCGGGGCGTCGATCCCCTCGGTGTGGACGATGAAGTGATGGATCAGTTCCTCCATCTTCGTCAGCACCGTCGTCTTCGGCGGCGGAAAATTTTTCGCATCCGTCACATTGATCGGCCCGCCGGGCAGCGTGTCGATGACCTGCCGCAGGATGCGCAGCGACTCGCGCATCTCGGCCATGCGGACGGTATAGCGGTCGTAGCAATCGCCCACCGAGCCGATCGGCACGTCGAATTCATACTGCTCGTAACCGAGATACGGCCGCTTCTTCCGCAGATCGTGGTCCACACCCGACGCGCGCAGATTCGGCCCCGTGAGGCCGTAGCCGATGGCGTCCTCTTTGGTGATCGTGCCGACGTCTTTCGTACGGTCCACGAAGATGCGGTTGCGGGAAAGAAGGTTGTCCGTCTCGTCGAGCACCGCCGGCAGTTCGGCGAGGAATTTCTCCAGCAGCGGGAGGAAGCCGTCCGGCAGATCGCGCGTCTGGCCGCCGACCCGCGTGTAGCTCGTGGTGAAGCGCGCGCCGGTCAGCAGCTCGACGAGGTTATAGATCTTTTCGCGCTCGGTGAAGGTGTAGAGGAAGACGGTCATCGCGCCGCAATCCATGGCGAAACAGCCCACGCCGAGGAGGTGCGAGGAGATGCGCGCGATCTCGCAGCAGATCACGCGAATGGCCTGCCCGCGCGGCGGCAGCGTCCAGCCCATGAGCTTCTCCACGGCCAGCGCGTAGGCCACGTTGTTCGCGATGGGCGCGAGGTAATCCAGCCGGTCCGTGTACGGGATGAACTGGTTGTAGTGCATGTTCTCGGCGATCTTTTCGTCGCCCCGATGCAGGTAGCCGATGTCCGGCGTGGCCTTGGTGATGATCTCGCCATCCAGCTCCAGAATGAGCCGCAGCACGCCATGCGTCGCCGGGTGCGACGGACCCATGTTGAGGATGAGTTTTTCGCCGAGGATGTCCTGCACTTCGCCGCTCTGCTGCGTGCGGGTGGCGGCGTCGGGAAGTTCGAGTTCGGTGGTAGTGAAAGCCATGGCGAAAGTGCGGTGCGGAATGGGCGCAAAGGGTGGTTCGCGGG
>JAYWEB010000074.1:0-13953 GCA_043779575.1 Chthoniobacter sp.
ATCGTCGTGAGCCTTGTCGAACTTCACGCAGAGTTCATCACAGCCGAACCCGGTCGTGACCGCGAACGCACCGATGAAGTCCTGGCGTCCCGAATCCGCCGGAGCGATGAAGTCAGCGAGCGAACGGAAATCCTTCTGGCCTTGCCGCTCCCACTGCTGGCGGAGCATGGGGAAGGTTGCGATCGGAGATTTGAGATTTGAAATTTGAGATTTGAAATCTGAAATCTCCGATCGCACCACAATGTCGTCGCCGACGGAGTTCGCCGGCCAGAAGCCGTACACACCGCGAGCGGTCAGCCAGCGATTGGTGATGATCTCATCCAGCAACTGCCGAGCGTCGTCGTACAGTTTCTTGGCTTCGGGGCCGACGGTGTCATCCTCGAAGATCGTTGGGAACTTGCCGCGCAATTGCCAAGTCGAGAAGAACGGCGACCAGTCGATGAACGGGATGAGTTCCGCCAACGGAAACTCGTCGAGCGTGCGCAGGCCGAGAAACTTCGGCGTCGGAATCTCGACCGTCGCCCAATCGGTTGCGAACCGCCGAGCCAGTGCGTCGGCATACGGCACGAGCGAGCGGGCTTGGCGATCGGCGAAGCTCGCGCGGTCGCGGTCCTGGTCGGCGCGAATCTTATCCATGAACGCCGGCTTGCGGTCGGCGTCCAGCAAGCTTTCGACGACCGGCACCGAGATCGAGGCGTCGTTCACATGCACGACCGCCTGCCCATAATTCGGAGCGATCTTCACCGCCGTGTGCTTGGCCGAGGTCGTCGCGCCGCCAATCAACAGCGGAACCACGAACCCCTGCCGCTCCATTTCTTTGGCGACATGCACCATCTCGTCGAGCGACGGCGTGATAAGCCCGCTGAGGCCGATCAGGTCCGCGTTTTCCTCCTTCGCGCGGGCGAGGATTTTGTCGCACGCGACCATCACGCCCATGTCGATGACCTCATAGTTGTTACACGCGAGCACCACGCCGACGATGTTCTTGCCGATGTCGTGGACATCGCCCTTCACCGTCGCGAGCACGATCTTGCCCTGCGCCTTCACCGTCTCCCCGCGCGCGACCATCGCCGCCTTTTCCGCTTCCATGAACGGCGTGAGATACGCGACCGCCTTCTTCATCACGCGCGCCGATTTCACCACCTGCGGCAAAAACATTTTTCCCGCGCCGAACAAATCGCCGACCACACTCATCCCCGCCATCAGCGGCCCCTCGATCACGAGCAGCGGTCGCACGAGTTTGGCCCGCGCTTCTTCGGTGTCGATGTCGATGTAGGCGTCGATGCCTTTCACCAGCGAATGTGACAGCCGCTCCTCGACCGTGCCCTTGCGCCATTCCTCCTCCTTTTTCTGCGCGGCCTCACTCTGCCCCGAGCTGGCCTGCTTCAGCTTCTCGCCAAAATCCACGAGCCGCTCCGTCGCATCCGTGCGGCGATTCAGCAGCACGTCTTCCACGAGCACCTTTAGCTCGGGCTCGATCTCCTCATACACTTCGAGCATCCCCGCATTCACGATGCCCATGTCCATGCCCGCCTGGATCGCGTGGTAAAGGAACGCGCTGTGCATCGCCTCGCGCACATGATTGTTGCCGCGGAAGCTGAACGAAATATTCGACACGCCGCCGCTCACTTTCGCGTGCGGCAGATTCGTTTTGATCCAGCGCGTCGCCTCGATGAAATCGACCGCGTAATTGTTGTGCTCCTCCATCCCGGTCGCGACCGTGAGGATGTTCGGATCGAAAATAATGTCCTCGGGCGGGAAGCCGATTTCATCCACGAGCAAACGATACGCGCGTTCGCAAATGCGGATTTTCTCCGCGTAAGTCGCGGCCTGCCCGTTCTCGTCGAACGCCATCACCACGACCGCCGCGCCATACTTCAGCACCTTCCCCGCGTGCTCGCGGAATTTCGCCTCGCCCTCTTTCAGCGAGATCGAATTCACGATGCCTTTCCCCTGCAAACATTTCAGCCCCGCCTCGATCACTTCCCACTTCGACGAGTCCACCATGAACGGCACCTTTGCGACCTCCGGCTCGCTGCCGAGCAGTTGCAAAAAGCGCGTCATCGCCGCGACGCCGTCGATCATTCCCTCGTCCATGCAGATGTCGATGACGTTGGCCCCATTCTCCACCTGCTGCCGCGCGATGGCCACCGCCTCCTCGTAGTTCCCGGATTTGATGAGCTTCGCAAACTTCGGCGACCCCGCGACATTCGTCCGCTCACCGATCATCAGGTAAGTGCCGGGCTGTTGCGTGAAAGGCTGGCTGCCGGAAAGGCGCAGCGGGATGGGTGAAACGGGCACGTCCATTGCAGTCATGTTAGTTCGCGGCGCAAGTCGCGCGAGTTGTGGTCGAGGTGGGAGCCTTCATTGGTGAATCGTATTCGGTCATGGGCGATTGAAAAGGTCCGGCTCCGCTGGCGTTTCGGCGATGCGCCACGGCGCGGTTTGCGCGAATGCTCCCGCTTTGCGCAGCTCTTCGCTGGTGATCGTCGGAGCGGCGCAGATTTTTTCGAGCAGCGCGGCCTGCTGCGGTTCGAGTTCGACAAGGCTGCCGAGGACGTTGAGCAGGTCGAGAAGTTCGGTCGTGTATTCCGCGAGCCAGCGGTCGGGCTGGATCGCACCGAGCGGCGAGGGCGGGCGGCGGTCACCGATGATCGGGCGCTCGCGGTTGCGCTTGCGGTAGCTGAACCACTGCACGAGCACCTTCTTGCCGGAGACTTCGTACTGCCACACGGCGGGCGGGACGTTTTCGATGTAGCCCGTGCCGACGAGCAGGCGCTGCTTCGCGGCGTCGTACGTCAGCGTGTCCGCATCCGGCGGGATCGCGCCAGCGGCGGGAATGCGCGGACGGCGTACGGCGGAAAGGCGCGGCGCACCCGGCGGTCGGCCCTTGTTCATGCGTTCGCCGAATGTGTGCAGCCAAATAATCGTCCGTCCGAGCGCGACTGCCTCGGTGAAGAGACGGTATTCGGCGGTGAGCGGAATGCGCAGGCCGGGCGTCGAGAGGTCGTCTTGAAAACGCGCGGTGAAGCCGGGATGCGCGGCGACTGCCGCGAGGTAAGCATGGATTTCCTCCGGCCTAACATCGCTACCGAATTGAAGGTTGAGACGATCCCGAAGCTCGGGCCGCAGATTCGACATTCCTGCGCCGCGGAACAACGGAAACACGCGCCCGCCGCGACCGTGGTAGTGATGCAGGTCGGGAATGAACCCGCAAAACGTGAGCGCAGGCCCGGCGGTCGGCGAGCGGTCGTGCGGCGCGGTGAGATAAACCTGCCAGTCCGATCGCACGGCCCACAGTTCGGGATTCGGCTGATTGATGACGCGGCTATCCGGAATGATCCACTGCCGGTCGAACGAGCGAAACCCGTATCGCTCGGGCGGAATGCACGGGCCGCGGTCGTCGGCGACCGATGTCGTTCTCGGCTCGATCTTCGCAAGCGGAGTCGTGACGATTTTCTTCGAGTGCTTGTCGCCGACTTCTCCCCCGCGCAGATGGGGATGAAACAGCGTCTCCTTTTCCTCCGCCCGCGCGCTGGTGAGCCGCTGCCAGCGCTGCACCAGCGACTCCGCATCCGGCGCGATGACCCACGTTCGCCCCGGCATCGTGCCGGAGCCGTTGTAGATGAAGAAATCATCGAGCGCCGGATACCCGGCCCACGCGCCCTTCGACGCAGGCAGAAATGGCGCACGCCCATCAGTCGGGCACGCGACCCATCCTTTTCCCGAGAGCTTGATCTTCGCAAGCGCGGCAAATTTTTCCTTCCGCCGTCCCGCGGGCAGCGACCGGAAGCGTACGATCGCCGGCGTGTACGTGCCGCTTTTCGCTGAACGCGAGGCGAGTACGATGCACACGGGCTGCTGGACGCCTTGGAAAATGCGCGTCGCGACTTCGGGCTGATGCCCCTCAGGCGAACAGTCGATAATCCAGATGTCGTCACAGGTGCGGCGCAGGTAATCGCGCATTCGTTGAAAACCGGGGCCGTTCAAAAACCCGGCGACCGTGATAAAACAGACGATGCCGGTCTTCGTGCCGGGGCCGTGATCGAAGACCTTCCACGTCGCCCAGCGCCAGAAATACACGTAGAGATTGCGCAGGTGTTTGGTGTGCGCGCCCACGCCCCACTCGGGCGGCGGCCTCCAGTCCGCGAGCGGTGCGGATTTTTCCGCCGTCGCATTTTCACCCTCGACCCACCCGCCGCGCCCCTTCGCCTTTTCTTTGTAAGGCGGATTCCCGATGATGACGGTGATCGGCTCGTCGCGCTTGATTTTGTTCGCGTCCTTCCGCGAGCGCGCGATGGGCGCGAGGATGCCGGGAATCCAGCCCTCGTCGTCCTCGGGATTGCCGAGCGTATTTGTGACGAACATCCGCGGAGTCGCCACCGGCGGCGCACCGGTGAGATCGAACAACTCGGCCAGCACGCGAAGCTGCGCGACGGCGAACGGGCCGAGCTGCATCTCGAAAGCGATGAGCCGCTGCACGCTTTGATTGATCGCGGTTTTCACCGCGCCCTCGCCTTCATCCGCGGCGACTCGCTCCGCGATGCGCCGCATCACCCCGAGCAAAAACGTGCCCGTGCCCGTGGCCGGATCGGCCACCGTGACACTCGACGACGCGAGCCCCGCAGGCTGGCCAAAGCGTGAACACAACACGTCATCGACGAGCCGCACCATCGTGCCGACGACTTCCGGCGGCGTGTAGTAGGAGCCCGTCAGCTTGCGCAGCGCGGCGTCGTACCCTTCCAAAAAATCCTCGTAGAAATACAGCCACGCATCGGGCCGGCCCTTGCTGATTTTTTGCCAATCGACCGCATCGAGCACGCGCGTGAGGGTGCCGAGCGAGGTCTTGAGCGTCTGCTGGTTTTCCGCGTTGTCGGTGAGCAGCCGGAGCGCCGCGCCGATGAGCGAGCTGGTGTGCGCGAGTTCGCGTGCGACTTCATCGAAACCGCCCGCGAGCCGGATGTCTTTCGCGCGTGCCATGAGCAGGCCGAACGTGACCGCCTGCGCGTAGCCGTCGGCAAAAGTTTTGTCGTTCGCCTCGGGAAAAAGCAGCTTTCGCCAGTCCTCCGCAAGCGACGTGAGCGCGGGGCTTTTCAGCGCGAGCTGCTCGGTCACTTCATCGCGCAACAGCCGGCACAGACGCGCGGCGACCTGCGCGAGTTCCTTCGCGCTGCGCGGCGGGATCGGCTCCCAGCGGAGGAAATTTTCAAACAGCCCGAGCAGCGCGGGCGGCGCGTCGAGATGGTCGCCGGAGGATGCGATGTCGCCATCGAGTCGCACGATCACACCCACCGTTTCGCCATTTTGCCAGAGGCTGAATTCGTTGCCATCGGTGTAGAGGAGATTGGGCAGCGACTGGAGCTTCTCCCACTGCGACTTGTCGTGCGGATCGCGGAATTTGCGCGGGTCCGCGCCTTTGCCGGGAGCCTTGAGTTCGACGTGACCAACGAGCGCCCCGCGCACCGTGACGGCGTAATCCGGTCGCGTTTTCAAATCGCTCACCGCCGACTCGCCGACCGCCACGACTTTCTCGCGCGGCACATTCGCGAGTTCCGCCACATCGCCGAGCAGCGACTCGAAAGGCGCACGAAGTTGGTCCTCGCGCTCGCCGGTTGCCGATGGGTTCGCGAGCTTCGTCTTTGCTGCGGCTCCAAATGCGGAGATCGCTTGGGACAACTTGCTCTTCATCAGCGAATCGTATGGATTTGCGGAACGGCTGGCACGGCGAAAATCTCGCGAACCCGTGTCAGCCCCGCGCCGCCGACAGCTCGCGCGGATGCCTTCCATCCAGCGCCTTCGCGATGGCCGCGATGTGTTCGGGCGTGTTGCCGCAGCAGCCGCCCGCGATATTGAGGAAACCACTGTCCCCAAAATCACCGAGGTATTTCGCCATGTCCTCCGGCTCCAAATCAAAGCCCGTTGGTGAAAGCGGATTTGGCAGACCCGCATTCGGGTAGCACGAAATCGCGGCGGTCGCCTTCGACGCCAGCTCCTCCAAATGCGGGCGCATGAGATCCGGCCCGAGCGAGCAATTCAGTCCGATCGAGAGCGGCTGCACATGCTTCACCGCCGTCCAAAATGCCTCGACCGTCTGCGCCGAAATCATCGTCTCGCCCCCCCGCCCGACCGCTGCGGAAATCATCACCGGCAGCCGCACGCCGTCCTTTTCAAAAACCTCCTGCACCGCCACGAGCGCCGCCTTGGCATTCAGCGAATCGAAAATTGTCTCCACCAAAATCACATCCGACCCACCCGCGATCAGCCCGCGAATGTGGTGCATGTAAGCCGTCTTCACCTGATCGAAAGTGACCACGCGAAAACCCGCGTCGTCCGCATCCGGCGAATTGCTCAACGACACCTGCATCGGCCCCACCGCGCCCGCGACGAAACGCTGCCGCCCCGTCGCATTCCCCACGCGATCCGCCCACTCGCGACACTGCCGCGCCGACGTCTCGCTCATTTCCCACGAGAGATCGTTCAGGAATTTGTCCTCGATGATCTTCTGGAAAAACTCCGGGTCTTTCCGCCCGCCATGCTCGCGCGGATCCTCCACAAAAAAATCGCTCAGCGCGATCGAGGTCACGCCAAACGTGTTCGTCTCGATGATGTCCGCGCCCGCTTCCAAAAAGCGCCGGTGGATGTCGCAGATCATCTTCGGCTGCGTGAGCGAGAAAAAGTCGCCGCAATTCAGCATGTCCTTCCGCGCGTCCTTGAAGCGATCCCCGCGCACATCCGCCTCCGTCATCCCATAAGTGCGGATGGTCGTCCCCATCGCCCCGTCGATGATCGCGATGCGCTGGCGGAGCAACTGTTCGAGCGGATGAAGCGTGGGCATAAGCGTGGAGAAATAAACGCAAGCGCCCAGCGTGCCGCAAGGAACAACTAATCCCATCATGATGGGAAGATGGGTGCTTCCTAGCCACTCAATCCCATCAGCAGCACGCCGGACCACTCGCAAAATTTCCTCCGGTATCAGGTCGGCACTTCGCCGGCGGCGACCAGCAGCGCCTGCCACGCGGGGCTGGCCGGAGCGATGAGGCCGGCCACGAGGATTTGGGAAAATGTCTCGAACGCTTCGATGGCGGCGATGGTGTCCGACTGGCGCGGCGGGCGGGAAATTTTTCCGTCCACGCCTTTCGGATCGAGCGGCGCGGCATGGGCGGTCTGAGCGGCCGCGGTGAGGAGGCGCTGCACGGTTTTCACGTCGGCCACCAGATTGGCCGCGCCTTTTTCCCAGCGCCCCACTGAGGCCGAGATCTGCACGGTGGCCGGCGGAGGTGCCGGTGGCGGCGGCGTGGCTCCTTGGAAGAAGTCGTCGAGGTCGAGGTCGAGGTGGAGCGTGCCGGCTTCCTGGCGGGTGCGCAGGGTCGTCGCGGCGCTGAGGAGATACTTCTCAAAACGGACGAGCTGACTTTTGGTGAACGTACATTCGCGATGGAAAAACTGCCGCACTGCGGGGTCATCCTGCCATTGCTGCGCGAGGGTTTGCAGGCCGGCGTAGGTCCGCGGGTGCAGATGGCGGATTTGCGGGAGGCAGCCATTTTTCTCGAAGACGTTCGAGTTCAGCAGGCCGGCGTCGGTGTCCTTGAGCGTGAGTTTTTTCACGACGAAATGCGGCGTGCCTGCGGGGATGTCGCCGAGCTTGGAAGCCTTGGTGGACTTCACCTTTCCGCCGTCGAGGTAGTAGGCAAAGGGGTAGTCGCTGATGTTGCCGCCGGTGAGCCGGTCGGACTGCGCGAGGAGGTAGTCGAGCAGGATCATTTCACTCATGTCGCGCATGGCGACGAGCGTCTGGAGATTGGCCTGGGTAAAGGCCCGCGAGCCCACGATGGCCGCGGCGGGACGCGCGTCGGCCATGTGGTGAAAGGCGCTGGTGGAGCTGAGATTCGTGCCCGCGCGGAGCCACTCGGTGTAGGGCTCCTCGCCGGTCGTATTCTCCAGCAGGGCACCGTAGATCTGGGTGAAGTCCGAGGTAAAGAGCGCGCCCGCCACGCCGGAGCTTTTGGGGTTGGCGTAGTATTGGTTAAAGAGCGCCCAGCTTTTCGCGATGGTGCCGCGCACGCCCAGCTCGGTGGCGAGCAGCACGATCTTTTTGTGCTCCACGATGTCCATGGTGCGGAGCACGGCGGGCTTGATCTCGCAGATGTCGCCGAGCGCGCGCGCGACGTGGTAGTAGCCGAGGATCGAGGCCGTGCTCGTGGTGGTGAACTTGTTGTCCGTCTGCTTGAACTTCGCCACGCACTTCCCGGTTTTCTCCACGCTCGCGCAGTAGCTCGCGGTCAATTGCGGCGGCCGGGTGGTGCCCGCCGGGATTTCAAAAACCTCGACCGCCGCGCTCGTGCTGGAGCGCTTCGGGAGGATGGCGATCACGCCGGACTCGGCAGGGCCGGCCTTGTGAAAATCGTAGCTCGCGAGCTTCTGTTCGTCGGCGATGTCCTTCGCGCCGTCCTTGCCGCGATACTTCACAAACGGCAGGTGCTTCGGCACCACCGCGATCTCATCGGGTCGTCCGCCGGGGACTTTGTTGGCAATTGTTTTGGCACCGCGCTCGGCTTCACGATGAAGCGAGCCTTCATACACGTCCGCATCTGGGGTAGGCATAGGCTGGCAGCGTGGGCCGTCGGCGGTGGATGTCGAGTGTTACCAAACCGGAGGCGCATCCTGAGCCGGAACGATGCAGTTCGGTTGGGGATTTACCGCAGAGGACGCAGAGGCGGCACGGAGTGCGGCGGATTGCCGACGCACTTCGCGAAGTGCAGCGCTTGGCCAAGCGCTCAGTAGGTCAGAAACGCCTTGATCGCCGTGCCTGGGAGATTTTTCCGCCCGCCGAGAAATCCCAGCTCGATGAGGAACTGCGCCAGCACCAGCTCCGCGCCCATCTTGCCGATGAGCTTCACCGCCGCCGCCGCGGTGCCGCCGGTGGCGAGGAGGTCGTCGATCAGCACCACGCGCTCGCCGGGGCGCAGCGCGTCGATGTGCATCTCCACCACGGCCTCGCCATACTCCAGCGTGTAGGCCGCGCTCTGGCAGGTGAAAGGCAGTTTGCCCTTTTTCCGCACCGGCACGAAGCCGACGCCCAGCTCGTAGGCCACTGCTGCGCCGAAAAGAAAGCCGCGCGCGTCGATGCCCACGACTTTGTCGATGCCGAGCGGGCGGGCGCTTTCCACGAAGGCGTCGATCGAGAGTTTGAAAAGCGTGCCGTCGGCGAGGATGGGGGTGATGTCTTTGAAAAGGATGCCGGGCTTGGGAAAATCGGGCACATCGCGGATGGCGGCGCGAAGCGGGGCGAGGTCGAGTGTGGGAGGCATGGAGTGGTGCGTTGTGGCAGAGGGGGCGCGGGAGTTCAAGCGGGGTGAGGTGTGGGCTTGAAAAACCACATCGTCATTCTGAACGGAGTTTCGCCGTGGGCGAAGGCCGGGGCGAAACGCAGTGAAGAATGACGGCGGGGTTTTCCAACCGAGCCACCACCTCCCCGCCACGTTTGCCAAACCCCCGCGCCGCCGATACTTTCCCCGCCCTTTCCGCATGGACCGCCTGTTTTTGGCCATTTCCACTTTCTGTTTCCTCTTCGGGTTTGCCTACACCATGCACGCCCTCGGAGCCCGCGTGTACAAGGCTTCGCGGCTGAACCTCATCGCCATCCTCTCCGGCTTCCTCGGCCAGACGGCGTTCCTTTACCTGCGCGGGCAGGCGCTCGGGCGCTGTCCGCTGACGAACCGCTTCGAGGTGCTCGTCTTCCTGAGCTGGTCGCTGGTGCTTTTCTATCTGCTCATCGGCCCGGCCTACCGGCTCTCGCTGCTCGGCGCGTTCACCTCGCCGCTCGTTTTCTTTTTCCAAATCGGCGCGCTGCTGCTCGTGGATGACGTGCCCTCGAAGCTCAAACTCGCGCCGAATGGCTGGCTCGAATTGCACGCGGCGATCTCGGTCGTCGCGTATGGCGCGTTCGCTTTGGCGTGCGTGGCGGGCGTCATGTATCTCGCGCAGGAGCGGCAACTGAAGACCCATCACATCCACTCGATCTTCTATCACCTCCCGCCGATCCGCGATCTGGCGGTGGCCAATGCGCGGCTGATCATCGTGGGTTTCGCGCTGCTCACCGTCGGGCTCGGCGCAGGCTTCAAGCTGGGGAGCATGTTCACGCACTCGCCGCTCACCGCGTGGTCGGTCGCGGTGTGGCTGCTCTATGGCGTGCTCGCGGCGCTGGGCGGGCTGCATCGCATCAGCCCGCGGCGCGTGGCGTGGCTGTCGGTGGCGGCGTTTTGCTGCGTGCTGCTGACGCTCGGCGGGCTGCGGTTTGTCACGGAAAAGGGAGCGCTCTGACCGATGGAAATCCTCTGCCTCGGTCTCAGCCATCACACCGCGCCGGTCGAGCTGCGCGAAAAATTCGCGATCCCCGATGGCGAGGTCGGCGCGGCGGCGGCGGAGCTGCGCAAAGCGCCGGGCGTGAGCGAGGCAGTGATCCTCTCGACGTGCAACCGCGTGGAGTTCTATGTGGCCGCGGAGCAAGCGGCGGCGGGCCTCGCGGCGCTGCGGGAGTTTGTGGCGGCGCGCGTGGCACCGCCGGAGGGCGGGGCGTTTTACCAGCACGCGACCGCGCCGAGTGTGCGGCATCTTTTCCGCGTGGTCAGCGGGCTGGAATCCATGGTGCTCGGGGAGACGGAAATTCTCGGGCAGGTGAAAAAGGCCTACGCCGCCGCGACGGAGGGCGGCGCGACGGCGAAGCATCTGAACAAGCTTTTCCAGCGCGCCTTCAACGTGGCCAAGGACGTGCGGACCAACACGAACATCACGCGCGGCGCGGTGAGCGTGGGCTCGGCGGCGGTGGATCTGGCGGAGAAGATTTTCGGAAAGCTGGCGCACTGCAAGGTGATGATCCTCGGCGCGGGCGAGACCAGCGAGCTGACGGCGGGCGCGCTCCAGGCGCGCGGGGTGCAGTCCATCTTCGTGGCCAACCGCAGCTACGACCGCGCCGCCGCGCTCGCGCAAAAGATGAGCGGCACGGCGATCCACTTCGACGAATGGCAGCGCGACTTTCACGACGTGGACATCCTCATCGGCTCGACCGCCGCGCCGCATCACGTCCTCACCGCCGCGCAGCTCACGCCGATGATGCGGACGCGGCCCGACCGCCCGCTTTTCTGCATCGACCTCGCGGTGCCGCGCGACATCGAGCCGGCGGTCAACGATCTCGACGGCGTGTATCTCTACGACATCGACTCGCTCCAGGCCATCGCCGAGCACTCGATGAAAGTGCGCCGACAGGAACTGACGATCTGCGAGCAGATGATCGAGCGGCACGCGGTGGAGTTTGGCGCATGGCTGGCGACCGACTGGCCGAAATTTCCGGCGCCGCCATCCGGCGCGGAACCGCAGCAGGCAAAGACGTGATGAAAAAGGTCCGCGAAAAACACGCAAGCGAACGAACGGCACTCGCGTGGCGCGGACGCCCTCGTCCGTGGATTCGCCGAACGGGGCGTCCGGCGGACCGTCGCGGACGGGGCGTCCGCGCCACGCGGGGAGGTTCGGGATGCTGACGCATTTCGTGCTCGGCACGCGCGGCTCGGCGCTCGCGCTGGCGCAGGCGGAGCTGACGCGCGCGGCTTTGCTGGCGGCGTTTCCGGGGCTGGAGGTGGAGCAAAAAGTCTTCGTCACCCGCGGCGATCAGAAGCTCGATCTGAGTCTGCTGCGCGCGGCGGAAGCGGGCGGGAAGGGACTGTTCACGAAGGAGCTGGAGGATGCGCTGCTCGGCGGGACGATTGATGTGGCGGTGCATAGCCTGAAGGATTTGCCGGGGCACAACCCGCCCGGTCTCGCGGTGACGGCGGTGCTCGAACGCGCGCCGACGGCGGACGTGCTCATCGCCAAGGACGCGCGCAGTTTCGAGGAGCTGCCGCCGGGCGCGGTCCTCGGCACGAGCAGCGTGCGGCGGGCGCGGCAGTTGCGCTGGCTGCGGCCCGATCTGGTCATTGAGGACTGGCGCGGCAACGTGCAGACGCGCGTGCGCAAACTCGGCGAAAGCGACCGCGCGGCGGGGATCATCCTCGCGCAGGCCGGGCTGGAGCGGCTCGGCTACGACCTGACGGCCGGCGTGCTCGATTTCGCACCGTGGAGTTTCCACGCCGTGTCGCTCGGCGGGCATCTGTTGCCGGCGATCGGGCAGGGTGCCATCGGCCTGCAAAGCCGCGCCGACCGCGCCGAAGTCACGGCCATTTTGCAAAAGCTCGACCACGCCGCCACGCACAACGCCATCCGCGCCGAGCGTGAGCTGCAGCGCCTGCTCGCCGGCGACTGCGGGATGCCGGTGGGCGTGCGGACGACGCTGCACGGCGACCGTCTCCATCTGCGCGCCATACTTTTCGGCCCCGAGACCGAGCCCCCGAAAACCGCCGAGGCGGAAGGACCCGCCACCACGCCGGAAGCCGTCGCCGCGGAACTCTTCGCTCGGCTCCAGATTTCAGACGCTGCCCGGAAAAGCGGATGACACACGATCATTCAGTCAAGAAATGTCGCCTTTCCCCATTCTCGTTCCGAAGCTGGAGCTTGGTCACGAGGTGACCCCAATCGCCCGCGAAAAGAGAATTGCGATCGGCCCCCCGCGTGGCACGCTGCGCGGCGCTATGAAAACATTCCTCAGCCTCCTCATTGCCGCCGCCCTCACGCCGCTCGCGCTTTTCGCGAAAGACACGAAAGACACGAAAGAAAAAGCGCCCTCCGGCTTTATCCCGATCGAAGAACTCACGAAGGCCCAGGAAAAGGCCAAGGCCGGCAAGAAACTCATCGCTGTGCTGGCAAAGGGTGAGGACGATGCGTGCCCGCACTGCGCCGCGGCGATGAGCGCCGGACAGTCCGCGTTCAAGGGCGACTGCGTGCTCGTCTTCACGCGCTCGGAAAGCATCGGCACCAAGACGCTGCCCGAGGTCGTGAAGAGCGGCCTCGCCGGCAGCCCGACGGGCGCGGCGGTGACTTTTGTGATCTTCAACGCCGATTTGACCGAGGTCGTCGGCAAGATCGGACGCGACGCGTTGGAGTCCGACAAAAAGGCCGTCAGCGCGATGAAAAAGACCGTGGACGAGGCGAAGAAGAAAGCCTACGCCACGGCGAAATAGGCAATCATGGGAAATAGGGGGTCAGGCGAGGGTCAGGCGACATTTCTTGACTGGAGCATCCATCGTTGCAGGTCTTTCGACAATTCGGGTGGTTGTTGACGGTGGCGCCGGAGGCGGTGGCGGCGAAACTTTTCGCGCGGCTGACAGGCGGTGTGTCAGCTTGA
Organism: Chthoniobacter sp.; assembly: GCA_043779575.1. Taxonomy (GTDB): domain Bacteria; phylum Verrucomicrobiota; class Verrucomicrobiia; order Chthoniobacterales; family Chthoniobacteraceae; genus Chthoniobacter. The sequence goes on from JAYWEB010000074.1 coordinate 13,271, forward strand.
AAAACTCAGGCCGTCATCCTGAACGGAGTTTCGCCGTGGGCGAAGGCGGTGGGCGAAACGCAGTGAAGGATCGCTGACTGAAACGCGGGCGGAGGCGGTCTGGTGAGAGGTGCGCCATGCTCCGCACCGCCTCCGCCCTTTACAGTCAGGATTGCGCCCACCTTCGCCCACGCGCTTTCTCGCGGACTCGGCTCTTCACTCCATTCCCGCCCGTCTTCGCCCACCGGGAATTCCGTTCAGAATAACGGTGCGTTTTCAAACTGACACTCCAACCAGCAGTGCTTGGCTCGCGTGAAGGCTTGGCGGGCGTGATTGGCGGCTTTAGTGTCCGGCCCCTTTTATGAAAAAACCCACGCCTAAAACCCAAGGAATCTGCCATCTCGCCGGGGCCGGGCCGGGCGATCTCGGGCTGGTCACGCTGCGGGTGAAAGAGGTCGTCGAGCGCGCGGACGTGATCGTCTATGACTACCTGTGCAACCCGGAAATCCTGCGCTGGGCGCGGGTGGATGCGGAGATCATTTACGCGGGGAAGAAGGCCGGGGCGCACACTTTGCGGCAGGAGGAAATCGAGGAGCGGCTGGTGGAAAAAACGCGCGCGGGCAAGCGGGTGGTGCGGTTGAAAGGGGGCGATCCGTTTCTGTTCGGGCGGGGCGGGGAGGAGGCGGAGGCGCTGGCGAAGGCGG
>JAYWEB010000075.1:0-5535 GCA_043779575.1 Chthoniobacter sp.
CGCCATGAGCGCGAGGCAGCCGAGGTAGCCGTGGGGCAGGTGCAGCTCGGGCAGGTTCCACGGCATCTTGCCGTCGGCGTAGTCGAAATTCATGCCATACAAACCGGCGACAAAGGTCAGCGGGATGAAGATCGCCGACATCACCGTGAGCACGCGCATGATCTCATTCGTCCGCATGCCGACGGCGGAGAGATACATCTCCGTGAGCCCGGAGACCACGTCGCGGTAGCTCTCGATGAGGTCCATGATCTGCACCGTGTGGTCGTAGGCGTCGCGCAGAAAAACCTTGGTCTGCCGCGAGACGATGCCGCTTTCGTCGTGCAGCAGGGCATTGCAGACGTCGCGTTCCGGCCAGACGAAACGGCGGAGCTGCGCGAGCGTGCGCTTGTGCCGGTGCAGGGTGGCGATGCACGAAGCCTGCGGGCGTTGGAGCACCTCGTCCTCGAGTTCTTCGAGCGCGTCGCCGAGCGTTTCGAGGATGGGAAAGCAGTGGTCGATGATGGCGTCGAGCAGCGCGTAGCAGAGGTAGTCCGCGCCGAGTTTGCGGATGTAGCCGCGGCCCACGCGGATGCGCTCGCGCACGGGATCGAAGACGTCGGTGCCGACCTCCTCCTGGATGGTGACGAGAAAATTCCGCCCGAGAAACATGCTGACCTGCTCGCCGCAGACCTGCAGCTCGGCGTCGCGATAGACCATCTGCGCGACGATGAAAAGATGCAGCTCGTAAGGCTCGATCTTGGGCCGCTGGCCGGTGTGCAGGGCGTCCTCGAGCGCGAGCGGATGCAGGTCGTACTTTTCGCCGAGCGCCTGAAAGATCGCCGCGTCCCCGAGCCCCTCGATGTCGAGCCAGCGGATGCGGCCGTCGTCGGTGAAAGCGGGGAGGTCGGCCACGGTCGGGATGGCTTTTTCCACGAGGCTGGTCCCGTCGTATTCGATGAGCCGCATCGTCGGCTGCGGAGCCTCCTTCGGCGTGCTGAGAGTGGTGAGGGTGGCCGGGGCGGAGCCGGGGGCCGCGTAGCGCTTGTTGAACATGGAGGCGAAAACTAGGCGGCGCGTCCAGGAATGGAAAGCGCGCGGAAGGCGGCACCGGGAAATCGTGCTTGGTGCTGCGCTGGCGGCCGAGCACCGTTCACCCGCACCCTCCCAGCCGGAAGAATTCGGTCCACGAAAAGCACGAAGAGGCACGAAAGGGCTTGCTGGCAGAAACCGCCGCCGATTTCACCCGGTCAAAGGGGAACACCATACGGTGCGTGAGCGGCGGAAGACAAAACCGCTCCGCGCGAGCGGAGCTTTCGTGCTTCTCGTGGACCACCCCACTGGATCGTTCCGGCTCAGCACCCCGCCGACGACCGGCTAGCAGCGCCTCCGCCGGGCCAGGCAGAGCAAAGTGCCTGAGCAGAGTAGCGTCAGCGAGGCCGGTTCCGGTTCCGGCGTACTCACGACCGTGAGGGTGAAGCTGTCAAACGTAAAAGCCCCGCCGCTGGTGACCGTGGACGGCGTGGTTTGCAGCCGCACACCGAGCGCCGGGGAACCCGCCGCGAGACGCGCATTGTAGGCGGAAGTCACATCGAAACTCAGGAGTAAACCGGGGCTGAGACCGGAAGTGCCAAATGTGCCCAGCAAGCTGACCGGCGCCGCGGAATAATCGCCAATGTCATCGGCATTGTTCCCCGCATACGCGATCAGACCGATATTGCCAATGAAGGGAAAGGCATTCCCGCTAAATAACCCACTCAGGTGATCCACCCGCAATTGCAGTGTCGCGGTTCCGGGAGACAGCCCCGCGAGATTGAATTCCGAAAGGCCCCGGCACTCCTCCATGCTCATCGCCTGGTCCTGCAGCGATCCCACCTCCGCTTTGTCGGGAGGGTTGCCAAAGGCGCCGGCGTGATCCGAATGAAAGTGCGTCCCAGTGGCCGGCACCCCTGATAGCGAGGCCACGGAAAAAGTCTGCCCCGGGACCACCACGATCGACGCCGAGGCGAGCCCTGTGGGGATGGCAATGGCGGCAAGTAAGAGCCAAAGCCGGGAGTTCGATCCTGCGCTCATTTTCACAACGGATTCACGACCGGCGGCGACGCGCGAGCCATGGCACGGCTGCGATCAGCGCGAGCAGACCCACTGTGGGTTCCGGTGCTTGGACGCTCTGAATGCTCATCGTGGCTGGGTCCACAATGAAGCGGATGTCGCCGACCAAGGTCAGGGTGGTATTGGGAGCGAGCGTCGGGGTGGTGCCGCTGCCCGGCGTGCCGGGCGCGACCGTGGGTCCGAAAGAGCCAGGGGTGAGCCAAGTTGAGTTATAGGTCACGGTGTCGAGCAGGTTGACCGTGCCTGCGGTATTGTTCACGCCGTAGTAATCGATAGTTCCACCAACGCTGGCGAAGCTTCCCGCGGGAGACTGAACCGTACCGCTGACGAGGAAATTCGGGAAAAGCGTGCCTTGCAACGGCAGACCGGCAGCGTCCAATTGGAACTGGATGTTGAAGGTGAAGTGGAGGAGTGCCTGGCCGGTATTCAGCGGAGCTTGTGTGAGTGTGACGCTGTTGAGATTGATAGCGTAGGTCGGGGTGAACGGAATGAAGCTGCCGACAAGGTCACCTTGAGCGAAGTCGGAGGTGGTGCCATCGGTCTGCAGCATGCTCGCCGTCGTTCCACCCCAACCGGCAGGCACCCCGACACTGTAGAGGCTGCCTGGAGAGCCGCCGGTGTTGAGCGATTTGGTATCATCGAAATCGATCAATCCATAGGAGGCGAGGGGAGTGTTGATGCCGGAGATATTGGCCTGCGCGGTCAGGCTGGAGAGGAGTGTCGAACCGGAGAAGGCGACTAGAGCAAGGGTGCGTTTTGTTTTCATAATGGGTGAATGGAGACGGAAAATTTCGCGGTGCTATGAGCGGCGGCGGTTTCTTTGCCCGAGTCCCAGCGCACCGAGGCCGAGCAGGGCCAGCGCGGACGGTTCCGGAACGGATTGCACGGTGATCGTGGAGGGATCTCCCGCCACATAGAACGTTCCGGTCACGCGGATGAAGTCCGGATTATTAACCACCACGCCCCCGCCAATGATCCCGGACCCAGTGACCGTCGTGGCAAAAGAGCCGCCTGGCGAAGTATTCAGGTAGCTGAAGGTCAACTGCCCCAGTGGCGCCGACACCCCGCCGATCACCGAGTAAAAGTTCATCTCCCCGCCAAACTGCGCATAGGAACCGGGGCTGCTGCCCACCGTGCCCGACACGTTATAACTGCGGGAGACAAAAGAACCCACGACGCCGGTCAATTGAAACGCACTGTTCAGCGTGTTCGTCAGCGAGTAGTCGATGCTGTAGTTCAACTGCTCATAGGCATAGGACGACGGGGCACCGACCTGCGTCAGGCTCATGCTCAACCCGATCTGGGCATCGTCAATCGGACTGGGAATCGTGGGCGTCGCAAAACCCGTGATCAGCGAGGACGCCATGTTTCCCGGGACATCAAAGAAGCTCGAAAACGAGCCCGCTCCGCTAAACGGCGTAAGTCCACTGGGCGCGACATTCCCCAGGGGAGGCGGTGCCGAGGCGATCAGGAAAGTGGAGGTCAGCGAATACGGACCCAGCCCCACCGGAATCCACGTGGGCGGCAGCGAAAGCGGAAACCGGTCCTGATTCGCATCACTCTGCGAACCGAAATAGGCATCCACATTCGAAGTGATGACGCCGGTGACATTGGCCCGGGCGTCCATGCCGGAGCCTGACCAGAGGAGGATCGCGCCGAGGATGGCGAAGGGTGGGGGACAGAGTGACTTTTTCATGGGGAGAGGACTGCGGGGGTTGATCGTTTTCGACGCTCTCCAAAGAGAGGAGAGCTGGATTATGTCGAAGCGATGACGACGAGATGGTGAACTAAAGGCGAACTATGTCAAAACAAAGTCGGGAATAATCCAGCCGCGCTTCCAAAGCTGTGCCGCGCATCGGCCACGATCCCGTGAAATCCCCGGCAGCACGACAGTTTTCCCTCTCGTGCCCAAAGTTAGCGCAGCGCTTTGGGCACGGAGGCGTGTGGCGAAACTCCGCTTCGGTGGCGGACGGTTGAGCAGCGGGACCGTGTGCGAGGTCGTCGTGCGCCTGTAAAAGGAGACGGAGGCTCGCCGGGGCCGGCGTTCCCAAAGCGCTGGGCTAACTTTGGGCACGAGAGAAACATGGACGCGAAAACTAGGAGTCGCGAATGAGCTTGCCCGCGCTTTCCGCGGCCAGCGAATCTGCCGCCCACATCCTTTATGTCCAAAGTTCGTCTCGGCATCGTCGGCCTCGGCAACATCGGCAAATTCCACACCGGCTATCTGCTCGCGGGGAAAATCGCGCGCTGCGAACTGGCCGCCGTCAGCGACACGCACGCGGCAAATCTGGAGCCGTTCGCGGCGCAGGGCGTCGCCACGTTTGCGCACTGCGCGGAGATGATCCGCTCTGGGAAGATCGACGCCCTCGTGGTCGCGACGCCGCACTTTCTCCACACCACCATCGGCATCGACGCGCTGAAGAACGGCCTGCACACCATGATCGAGAAGCCCATCTCCGCGCACAAGGCCGACGCCGAGCGGCTCTGCGCCGTGGCGCGCGAGCATCCGCGGCAGGTTTTCGCGGGGATGTTTCAGATGCGCGTGGAGCCGCGGTATTTGGAAATCCGCCGGCTGCTGGCGGCGGAGTTGGGCCGGCTGGTGCGGGTGAACTGGATCATCACCGACTGGTTTCGCACCGCGGCCTACTACGCGAGCGGCGGCTGGCGGGCGACGTGGAAAGGCGAGGGCGGCGGCGTGCTGCTGAACCAATGCCTGCACCAGCTCGACATGCTCCAGTGGCTGTGCGGGCTGCCGGCCCGGGTGCGCGGCTTCTGCCAGCTCGGGCAGTTTCACGACATCGAGGTGGAGGACAGCGTGACGTGCCATCTCGAATGGGCGAACGGCGCGACGGGCGTCTTCATTTCCTCGACCGGCGAAGCTCCCGGCACGAACCGCTTCGAGATCATCGGCACGCGCGGCAAGCTGGTGCTGGAAAACGACCGGCTCACTTTCGCGCGCAACGCGGCGGACATGGCCGAGTTCAGCAAGACGGCGACGAGCGGCTTCACCCAGCCGGAGGTGACGCATCTGGAGATTCCCTTTGAAAGTGCGGCCAACCCGCACGCCACGCTGATGCAGAATTTCGTGGACGCCATCCTCGACGGCACCCCGCTCATCGCGCCCGGTCACGAGGGCCTCGGGTCGGTGGAACTGGCCAACGTGCTGCTCTATTCCTCGCTCCTCCAGCAGACGGTGGAGCTGCCGATGGACGCCGCGGCGTGGGAGGCGAAGCTCAACGAACTGATCGCCGGCTCCACGCGGGAGAAGAAGGTGGTGCGGGTGCAGGCGGAGGATTTCACGGCGTCCTTCCGCAAGTAGGGAAGCGGGGGGAGTGTCCGCAAAAAACCGGTCATCCTGAGCGGAGTTCCGTGGGGGCGCAGGCGGAACGGAACGGAGTCGAAGGACCTCTAACTTTAGGTGGGGGCGAAGGCGGTGGTTTCGGCCAC
>JAYWEB010000076.1:0-5528 GCA_043779575.1 Chthoniobacter sp.
GTGCGCGCCATCACCCCCACCGCCTCCGCCCACATAGAGTCAGCGATGCTTCACTCCATTCCCGCCCACCTGCGCCCACGGGAATTCCGTTCAGCATGACGGCGTTTTTTCCAACTGACCACGCCCGCGCGCCGCATAGCGCCCCCCTCGCAGAACCTCCGCGCACAAACACCGCGCGGGCGATTTTGCTGCCGGCGAAGACCGCCGCCGCCCCTTGCGGCGCTCGGCGATGGGCAGACTTGGCAAATGGTGGACGAGGAGGGAATCGAACCCTCAACCTAGCGATTAAGAGTCGCTTGCTCTGCCAATTGAGCTACTCGTCCGTGCCGCCTCGGCGGTTGGGTGGGCGGGAAACTAGCGGGACTCGGGGCGCGCTCAAGAACTATTTGCTCCGCCTCGCGCGGCGCGGGGTGATTACCCTAAATACGGAAGTGGAACCGCGGATTTCGCGGATGGACGCGGATTGGGAGGCACTTTCCGCAGCCGTCGCACTCACCCACTGGGTGCGTGCTCTCGGAGGACTCGCAGCCTGTCGAAAAACTCCTCGTGGTGGATGGCGTCGCTCCGCGCGCCATGCGATCGCCGCGCCGCAGGCCCATCTTTCAGCCGGAACAATGCCGTCGAGGAGTCCACGAAAAGCACGAAAGCCACGAAAATTCAGGTGGTGTGTCAGTTTGAAAAAAAGGCCGTCATGCTTCGCGGAGTTCCGGGAGGCTTGGCGACAGGAACGGAGCGAAGAGCCGAGTCCGCGAGACAGCGCGCGGGCGAAGGTGGGCGCAATCCTGACTCTATATTGGGCGGAGGCGGTGGGAGTGAATGACCGCACATTTCGCCCGCCGCCTCCGCCCGCGGCGAAACTCCGTTCAGGATGACCGCCTGTTTTTTCAAACTGACACCCCACCAAAATTCAGCACGCGCGGGTCGTTCCACGTTCTGCCGTTGAGGCGCCATTCGGTATGCCGCTTTGGCTGGGTGAAATCGCCTGCGGATTCCGCGCGGAAACCCTTTCGTGCTTTCCGTGCTTTTCGTGGACTGCATCGTTCCGCCTCCGTGTGGCGCGGTCCCGCGTTGGAGGCATGGCGCGCGGAGCGACGCCATCCACCCGCGCTCCGCAAGTATTTTCACCGCCTGCGAGGTTTAATCAGCGGTTCCTCACCGTCGTCGAACTCCGCCGCAAAGCCCTCCTCTGGGTCTGCCAAAGCCAGCTCGGCCTCGCCGGCGCCGCCGCCCCTTGCCGGGCGGTCACCGGGCCGGGATTCTTCTGCTCAAGTCCCGCGCCCGCCCAGCCGATACCGGGTGCAAACGTCCCGCAACTCGCGCCCGCCGGGTAAATGCCCGGCAAAATCGCCCAGCCTGACAATCCCTTTACAAATTTTTATTGAATTCCACTTGCACAACCCTCCGAAGTGGTAGAAAACACCGGGCTATGAAATTCTCCTCAACACAATTCCGCGCACTCTCGGTGGCGATCCTCTGCTCCATCGCCCCCGCCCTCCAGGCCCAAACGACGGCGACGACGGATCCGGTCGGATTTGTCACCGTTGCGTTAGCTGCGAACTCGGATTCTTACGTATTCATTCCATTCAAAAGGACACCTGCATTCGCGGGAGCCGCAAACGCTGCGATCAATGCAAACGTAATCCCGGTCACTGACACACCATTTACGGCAAATCAATTTGTGTATGTCCAGTTTACGCAGCCCAATCACTATTATGTTTTCCTTAATACCGGTACAAAGGCTGGGAGCTATTACACGGTAACGGGAAATACCACGAATTCGCTGACCATAGATCCTAATGGAGATAACCTATCTGCTGCGATCCTTCCTGGCACGACTTTTCAGATTATCCCGTATGATACTCTTGGAACAATTTTTCCGGCGGGTAAAGGCGTTGATGCCAGTGCAGGGAATGGTGTTGGAGTCCGCCAGACCGAGATTCTGATTCCGGATGGGGTCTCTTCAGGAATCGATCTGGCATTACCAGTGTCCTACTACTACAACTCGAACACGGCTCTTCCTGGTGCCGGATGGCGCAAGGCTGGCGCGGGTGGAGTATTGGCCGATGATGATGTGCTATACCCCGATCAATTCTTCGTTGTGCGGAATAAAGCGGCTTCCGCAGGCAACAACCTGACTTTTCTGGGCACGGTTCCGATGGCCACTCTTATTACCCCGGTCGGAACAATTGCCGTTTCGACCAACCAAGACAATGCCGTTGCATTGCCTATTCCAGGTAACCTTACCCTTACCCAATCTAATATTTGGGAATCCGGTGCATTTCTGGGCAGTGCTTCACACGGAGTCGGCAGCCGAGGCGATCAAATTTTGGTTTATGACAACTCGATACCCGGTCGGGATAAAGGTTCTGACTTTAGTTACTACTATTATACGGGAACTTCCTCCCCCGGACCTGGTTGGCGCAAGGCGGGAATCAGTGGGGTATTGGCCAACAATGACGTCATTATTAAGGCTGGACTCGGCTTGGTGATCCGGAAAAAATCCACCGGCCCGATTTTGACTTCCATTTGGTCGGTCAAGCCTCCCTACGTTCCCTAAGTTATATCTTTCCAATTCTCCTACCTCCACAATACAAATAACCCAAAACTAATAATTATGTTAAAATCACAACTTGCAGCGCTGGCTGCACTCTACGTCCTTTCCGCGAGCGTCCAAGCCGCAGCGATTTCTTTCAATGTTGACGCCGATCGGCTTAGGACATCTGGGGGTGGCCTAATCCCAGTGGGGTCGTTGGTTCTGCTGATTGCTAGCAGCACCGATGCAGGTTTTACGTCACCACTGGTCGCCAATGGTTCCAATTCTACGGCACTAGGTAGCTCAGGGAGTTTCCTTTCTGGTGATGAGATCGTGCTGTTCCGCAGCGCCGTAACAAATACCGGCTACACGCAATTCTCCACCGGCGGGATCGAGCAGACGCTTTTCCCGAACTGGTCTCTTAGCGATCCTCTAGCTTTGGTGTGGTTCCCGACGCTTACTCTCGGGTCTCCGACTACGCTCGTTGCAGGCACGTCGTACGGGTTTTACACCAACGCGAGCGCTATTGATGGCTCAACCGCGTGGATTACGCCAAGCGCACCTGCGTCTTCCGTTCCGCTCGCTTTTTACACGACAGACGGCGGCGATCTAGGCCCAGGATCGAATGCGGTGTCTGCGGCTAGTGCCACTCAAACTGTAGCGGCCCCTGAACCCACATCTGCTCTGCTCTTGTCTGTCGGTCTGGTTTCCCTCGCGGCGCGGCGTCGGCGGCAGGCGAAATAAGCGGTCACCCACTCATCAACTTCGCGAAGGCAAGCCTCACGGCTTGCCTTCGTGCTTTCCGGGCTTGACCTCCGCGCGCCATGCCCCAGTTTGGCGACTCAGAACACTTGCGCGAGATTCGTGATCGGAATACTTGTGCTCCATGACGCAACTTTTAGAACGCGCTTTCACGGCAGCCTCCAAGCTGCCCGCCCCCGAACAGGACGCCGTGGCCTCTCTCCTTCTCGCCGAACTCGAAGCGGAACAGCACTGGGCTCACTCCTTCGCCTCCTCGCAGGACCAACTGGCCCGGTTGGCCGATGAGGCGCTGCGCGAGTTCGCTGCCGGCGAAACCCTTCCGATGGATTTGCAGCGTGACTTCCCGGACCACTAAGCGGTTTCGAAAACTTCTGGACGCTCTGCCCGCCCATGTCCGCAAACAGGCCGGCGAAGCATACGCCACATGGATGCGCGACTCGAGGCACGCGAGTCTCCAATTCAAACAGATCCACGCCACTCGGCCGATTTTTTGGCCCGGATCGGACTCGACTGGCGAGCCGTTTGCATTCGTTCCGATGACACGGTGCTCTGGTATTTCATCGGTTCACACGCAGACTACGACAAGCTCATCCAGACCCTGTGACAAACCGCCCAACGATCTGGCGCTTGGGCGATTGAATTGACAGACAACGCGCCCTCTTCAATCCAATCGCCCAATCCCCCGCCATGCCCCAGTTCAAATACCTCGCCCGGAAAGCCGACGGAAAACTGATTGACGGCGTGCTGACGTGCAGTGACCGGGCGGCGGCGATCCATGAAGTGGAGCAGCAGGGCGGGGTGCCGATCAAGATCGAGGCGGTGGGGAGCGATGCGGCCGCCGGGAGCAGCCCGACCTCCACGACCCCGCAGCGGCGCGCGGAGGCGACGAAGGAATCGAGCGCGGTGGCGAAGGTCGCCGCCCCGAGTGCGGCCGCCGGCGCGGTGACTTCCCTCTCGCACACGCACCAGCATCTTTTCACCGAGCAGCTCGCCCATTTGCTCACCGCGGGGATGACGCTCGATGAGGCGCTCGGGGTGCTGGAAAAGCGGCTGAAACATCCCAAGCTCCACGGCATTTCGCAGGGTCTGCACCGCGCGCTGGTGGATGGCCGCAGCCTTTCGCAGGCGCTCCGCGATTACCCGCGCATCTTTTCGCCGCTCTACGTGAACCTCGTCTCCGCCGGCGAGGCCAGCGGCGCGCTCCCGGAGATCCTCAAGCGCCTCGTGCGGCATCTCGCCGACGTGAAAGCGCTGCGCGACCGCGTCTCGCAGGCGCTGCTTTATCCGGCCGTGCTCGTCGTCGCCGGCACGGGGCTGATTATCGTTTTCATGACGGTCATGGTCCCGAAGCTGATGACCTTTTTCAAAGGCACCGGCCAGCCGCTGCCGCCGGCGACCCAGCTGCTGGTGAGCGCGAACTACGCAATCGTCCACTACTGGTGGGTGGCCGTGCTCGCGGGCGCGGTGGCTTACGGCGCGTGGAAAACCTTCACCGCCAGCGCCGAGGGCCGGCGCGCGTGGGACTACTTCACGTGGCGCATCCCGCTTTACAGCCGGATCATCCGCTACCGGTTTTACGCGCAGTTTGCCCGCACCCTCGGCACGCTCATGGAAAACGGCGTGACCCTCCTCCGCTCGCTCGAGCTGCTCGAGGAAATCTCCGGCAACGAATACGTGCGCCTCCGCATGGTCGAGGTGCGCAAGGCCGTGATCGATGGGGCCACGCTGTCCGTCGCGCTCGGCGAGCAGGGGATTTTTCCCGAGCTGTTCATCGACATGATGGCGGTCGGCGAGCAGACGGGGAAATTCGGCGGCACCATGCAGATGATCGCCGATGTCTATGAGCGCGAGCTGGACCAGCAAATCCAGATCGTCTCCACGCTCATCCCGCCGCTCGTCATGATCGTCATCGCGGCGGTCGTGGGGCTCGTCGTCTATGGGATCATGAGCGCGGTGTTTGGCCTCACCTCTGGCTTGCGCGCCCATGTGCGGTAGGATAAACGACGCGCGCCCGGAAACTTTTCGCCGCGCCCGTTGTTCATCCCGCGCCCCGCGCCGCCCTTTGCAAATGCCCCACTCCATAGCCGCCAATCCGACCATCCACGTGCGCGCTCCCGCGGACCGTCATTCTGAGCGGAGGCTTGGCGAACCAAGCCGGAGTGAAGCGCCGAGTCCGCGAGACCGCGCGTGGGCAAAGGCGGGCGCGATCACTTGGATCGTGTTCTGGCTGTTC
>JAYWEB010000077.1:0-13883 GCA_043779575.1 Chthoniobacter sp.
TGGAACCAAACGTGCGAGCCTCTTCCATCGCCCCTGCCGGGGCGGCCTCGTTTGATCGTGAAGATCCGGTGGTTCCCGCTCGCGGACTCGCTCCACCACCGGCTAATTTCTGCTGTCCCTCCGGGACCGGTCACGGGCATCCCTCGTTGCACCACTTTTAATCACACCCGATCAACCCCATCCCCCGGATTCCGGCATTGACACTTCCCGCCCATTTCCACGCAATCCGCCGATGAAATTCGAGCCCCTCGATTTCGCCAAAATCCGCACCTACCCGGTCGCGGAGCGCGCGAACAAGGTGAACGCGGAAGCCTTTGCGACACCGCATGTCGCGGGCGGTTCGCTGCGCGCGTTTCTCGCGGCGCTGCCGGACTTTCTCGCGGTGCAGGATTTCAAAAAGACCGTCGCCGCCATGGCCGGGGCGGTGCGAAACAAACGCCCGGTCGTGCTGATGATGGGCGCGCACTCGATCAAGGTCGGCCTGAACCCAATCTTCACCGCGGCGATGCGCGGCGGGCTGCTCCACGCCGTCGCCTTCAACGGCGCGGGCGCGATTCACGACTTCGAACTCTGCTACCAGGGCGAGACCAGCGAGGACGTGCAGCGCGGGCTCGACGACGGCAGCTTCGGGATGGTGGATGAAACCGGCCGCCGCATGAACGCCGCGCTCGCCGACGGCCTGGCGCGTGGGCTCGGCGCGGGCCGCGCGCTCGGCGAGGCGGCCATCGCCGCCAAGTTTCCCAACCTCGATCTTTCCATCCTCGCCACCGGCGCGGCGCTCGGCATCCCCGTGACCGCGCACATCGCCATCGGCACGGATATCATCCACCAGCACCCGACCACGAATGGCGCGGTGCTCGGGGAGGCCAGCTATCGCGACTTCCAAATTTTCGCCGCGGTCTGCGCGCAGCTCGAAGGCGGCGTCGTCCTGAATGTCGGCAGCGCCGTCATCATGCCCGAGGTTTTCCTCAAAGCCCTGACCATCGCCCGCAACCTCGGCCACAAGGTCGAGCGCTTCACCACCGCGACCTTCGACATGACCCGCCACTACCGCCCGTCGGAAAACGTCCAGCGCCGCCCGACCAAGCTCGGCGGCCAGGGCTTCTACCTCATCGGGCACCACGAGATTATGATCCCGCTGCTCTTTGCTGCGGTGACGGAGGAATTGGAAAATCCGAAATCCGAAATCCGAAATCCGAAACAAATTCCAAAGGAATGAAATTTCGGAAAACGGATCAGGTGCCGCCCAATACAATTTTTCTGCTTTCTGGCATTTCGAATTTGTTTCGGATTTCGTGCTTCGGATTTCGAATTTTCCCATGACCAAAGACCGCGTCTCCCAACTCCTCGCCACCTTCCAAACCAAGCGCCTCCTCGTCATCGGCGACCTCATGCTCGACGAGTTTCTGTGGGGCAAAGTCTCGCGCATTTCGCCGGAGGCGCCGGTGCCCGTGGTCGAGGTCGTGAAGGAGGAATACTTCCCCGGCGGCGCGGCCAATGTGGCGCGCAACCTCGCGGAGTTTTCGCGCGGCGTGCGCATCATGGGCGTCACCGGCACCGGCACGCACGCGGACCAGCTCAAGGCGCTGCTCACGGGCGAAGGCATCAACGTGGACGCCGTGCAATCGCACGCCTGCTACCAGACCGTGGTGAAGACGCGGATCATCGCGCGGCAGCAGCATGTGGTGCGGATTGATCGCGAGAAAAAGCTGCGCCTCCAGCCGGAGCACGCCGCCTCCGCGCTCGCGCAAGTCGAGGCGCTGCTGCCGGAGATCGACGCGATCATCATCGAGGACTACGGCAAGGGGATGCTCTCGCCGGACTTCGCCGCAGCGGTCTGCGAGCGCGCCCACCGCGCGGGAAAAATCCTCGCGGTGGATCCGAATCCCAACAATCCCGTCGCCTGGCGGCAGGTCACCGCGATCAAGCCGAACCGCGCGGAAGCCTTTGCCAGCACGGGTTTGCCGCTGACCGAGCCGGTCGATCCGCCGACCGAAGACGCCGCGCTCCTGGAGGTCGGGCGGCTGCTCGCGGCGAAATGGGAGACGGACAATTTGCTCATCACGCTCGGCGAACACGGCGTGCTGCTTTTCCGCCACGACGCCCCGCCCTACCACGCGCCGACCCGCGCCCAAAAAGTCTTCGACGTGAGCGGCGCGGGCGACACCGTCATCGCCCTTTTCACCCTCGCCCTCAGCGTGGGTGCGACCACCGCGGAAGCCGCCGAGCTGGCCAATCACGCGAGCGGCATCGTCGTCGGAAAGCTCGGGACGGCCACGGTCACGCCGGACGAATTGCTGGCGAGTTTCGCCGCGTAGGCGGTCTGGGTAAATCGGCACGCGCGCAGCACGCCCAAAGTTCCCGGCGGGCGCGAGGGACGGAACCAAAATCGGCCTTGCGCCGGCTCAGCCGATCTTCTGGGTGCCCTTCGGTCCCGCTACCGGGGGATGCAACGGCATCACCGAGGCGCGCGGGTGCATGGCCACGCTCGTCGGCTTCGGCACGGCCACGGGTGATTGCGGCGCGCTGGCCGCGGGGACGGCCGGAGCACTGGGCGGCACCGCGCGGGGAAACGGCCGGACGCCACCACTGGTCTGCGCCGGAGCCGCGGTCACCGGAACCAACCGCGCCGGTGGCGCCGCGGGTTGCGGCGGAGGAAAGGAGCGCACCGTCGGAGCAGCAACCGGGATCGCCGGCCGCGCCGCAGGCACCGGCACCGCAGGTGCTGACGGCCTCGAGAGCGGGACAGCCGGACGACTGAGCGGAGTGGGCGGCGCTGGCGCAGCGGAGACGGCGGGCGGTTCCGTCACGACTTCCCCGACCGGCGGCGCGACCACGGCGACGGGCGCAGCCCCGCGAGGCTGCCCCTTGGCCAGTTCCGCCTTCGTCGCGTCCCACGCTTTCTGGAGATTCTCGCGATCCCGGCGCAAGACCGCGACCTCGCCTTTCAATCGCGTCACTTCCTGCTCCAGCCGCGTTTGGTTCTCCGTCAGAACCTCGCGCTCGGCCACAACTTTCGTGAATTCCTCGCGGGCCACCCCATCGCCCGATTTTTCCCCCGGCTTGCTCTCCCGCAGCGTCTTCACCTCCTCGCGCACCGCCGCCAGCGTGCTGCGCAGCGTGGCGCTTTCCTGCCGCACGCTATTGATCTCCTCACGCGTCGGGATGGATTCGCCAGGCCCGGCCGCGTCCGCCGCCGGATCGAACTCGCACTCCACCGTGCCGAACGAAATCTTGCACGCCTCGCGCAGGTGAAAATCGGTCGCCGGCTCGCCATTGACGAAAGTGCCATTGGTCGAACCGCGGTCGTGCAGCCGGTAGTGGCCGCTATCCAAAATCAGCTCCGCGTGAAAACCGGAAATGGTGCGGTCGATGATCTGGAGCGTATTGAACGGCAGCCGCCCCACGGTGACGCGCGGACCTTGCAGCAGCACCACGCCGGGTTGGTCTTTATCGGGAAAGGGAATGCGGATGGAAGCCATAGGAGGATGGTTTTTTGCGGAGGTTGGCAGCTAGGACAGATTCATCGCCTCAGCGTTCGATCAAGGCCGCAGGCCGATGTGGAGCCAGTCTGTCCCGATATCGCCGATCGCGCAAATCTTGGCAAAACGCCAGCCACGCGCTTCACGCGGACGGGCGCCGCCAATTTCATGGATCGAACGGCTGTCGTCCGCCTGCGCGAGATCTTTTGCCCCGCTGGCATCGAATCGGCTGAGAATCCTTTTGAAGCCCATGAAAAAACTGCTCGATCACTTTTGGCGGAAGCGCCCCGAGGCCTCCACGCTGCCGGAATCCCAGCTGGCCTCACCCGCCGCCGCGACTCCCGATACTCCGACTAAACTCGTCCGGCCAATCGCCACGATTTCCGTAGCCCCCCGAACCGTCCGCCCAGCATGGCAGGCCGCCACCGGCCCGGCTCCGGGCAAGCGGCTCGCCCTGCAAACGGAGCGCCCCGAGCGTGCCGAGACGCTGACCTTGACTCTCGGCGATTTCTGGGACCGCCTGCCGTCCGACCTCCTCGCCAGCGTCGCGCCCGACCGATCCGCACTCCTGGCCTTCGATCTCGCCGGACTCAGCGAGCGCATTGGGCGTGGCGACCCCGGCATCCCGGTCACGGAAATCGCCCAGCGGATTCCGCAAATGTTTCGCGCCAATGCGGTCATCGCGCCGGATCGCACGGTGATGTTTCCGTGGAAAGCAATCCACAACCTCATCGTCCAAACGCGCGACGGCGCGACGTCGATCGGGCTCACTCCCGGCGGCGTGGAAGCGCTCTCGCTCAAAGTCCGGGCGCGCAAACTTCATCGCACCAAGGCGGCTCCAGCGATCTCCCGCCCCACCCCGCCGCCCGCCGGCGGGAGTCCCCGTCTGGAGGCGGCACCCGCGCCGGAATGTGCTCCCGCCATCCCGGAAAAGCTGACGCTTTGCGCGCCCGCGCTCCTGCCGGAGCCGGCAGCAGCGGCCGCTTTGGAAAACACGGCGCCGACTCCCGCAACGATTCCCGCACCTGCGACCGTGCCGTTCCAGGATCAGGAGCATGAGCGCCAACTCGCCGCCATGCGCACCGAGCGCGACGCCGCCGTTGCCGCGCTGGCCACGCTCCGCGCGGAAATCGTGGCCCAGCACGTTCAGGCCGCCGCCGACCAGGACGCGCTTTCCGCCATCGGCGAAAAACTGGCCGGATGGGAGACGCAACTCACGGAATCGGCCAAGGTCGCCGACGGGCTGAAAGCGGAGCGGGATGCCGCGCTCGCTCACGCCGCAACCGGCGCGCAAACGGGCAGCGCGAACTCCGACCTCGCCGCCGAGCGCGATGCGGCCAGGGCGCAGGCTGCGAAAGCTCTCGCCGAGAGCGAAGCCGCCATGGCCCTCGCCGCGGAACAATCCGCGGAGTGTGGTGCCGCGCTCGTTCGCCTGAAGGAGCTTTCCGCCGAGCGCGACCTCGCCGTCGCCCGCGCCGCGGATCTCAGCATCGAACGCGATCGTGCAAATTCGCACGCGGCAGAACTCGGCGGCAAAATGGCCGCAGCGGTTTCGCACGCAGCGGCGGACGCTGGCGAGCGTGACGCGACGATCGCGCGCAACGCGGAACTTTCCAAGGAACGCGACGCCGCGCTGGCGCGCATCGCGGCGCTGGAAGCCGCGCGGACGAAAGACCAGCCAACGCCAGCCGCCCCAGCACTGACCTCGCCTGAACCTCAGGCCGGCACGGACATCGAAGGTTGCCGCAACACCGTGCAAGCGCTCTACGCCGAGCGCGACGCCCTGCGCCAGGAGCAGCAGCTTCTCACCGCCCGACTCGCCGTGACCGGCGGGATCGTGGGCAAAGGAGCGGCGGACGTCGCTGCCGCCAATCAGCCGACCGCCGATGCTTACGGCGGGCTGTTCCCGAATCGCACCGCGACCTCGCCGCTGGTCATTGTTCTCCTCATGGTCCTGCTCGCTTACGGCGTTTTCAGCGTTTCGAAAGCCGACCTCAGCCGGACCGCAGACCTGCTCTCCTCGTCGGCCACCGCTGCGCCCGCCGATGCTCCGACTTCTGTGGCCCGGACAATTTCCACCGCCCCGCTCGCTCAGAAAAATCCCGAGCCAGCGACCCCTTTGGAAGAAGTGACCGTGGTTCCGCCTGAGTCCGCCGCTGGAGAAACCGCCGCGGCACCGAGCGACAGCACCGCCCAGTCGGAAGATAGTCTGCCCGACTAAATCCGAGCGCCGCGCTGGGAGGCCAACGGCCTCACCCATGCCAGCCCAGGGCAACGCCCTGGGAACGGGCAACCAACAACGAGCAAGCCCTGAAGGGGCGGGACATTATTGTGCGCCATCACTTGTGTCGCCCTTTCAGGGCTGGCGCGTTTTTTCCCACTTTCCCAGGGCGTTGCCCTGGGCTGGCTTGTCGTCGCACCTTTGGTGCTCAAGGACGGCGTTCGGGTTAAACTGCGTGCCGAACGAAGCGCTCAGGGCGCGGTCAGATGCGTTGCCAGGAAAGAAAGCACATCACGGCTACGATCAGGACGAAGAGGACGGCCTGGATGGAGTGGCTCAGGGGGCGGGATGGGCGGCGGGAGGAGGCGGGATTCATGTGGAGGGTAGAGAAAGAAGATGCAAAGTGGCGTCAGCGGACGCACGCAGATGAGCCGTACGCAGCAGTGAACGCTGCACGGATGTGCGCCAGGAGGTCGGAGACGGTTCGGGGGAAACGAGACATTTCTGTATGTGCGATAATCCGCCAACGGGCCGCAACACGAAAAATGCGTTTCCGAAAAAAGTGCGGTTCGCCTTCCGCCGCGCACCGGCGCTTGCTCGCCGCCGCACCCCGCGCGAGTATCGCCTCCCTTTGCCACCATGCACCATCCTGCCGATCTCCTCCGCTCCCTCGCCGCCAAAGTCGGCACGCCTTACTGGCTTTACGACGCCCGCGTACTCCGCCAGCGCATCGCCGACATCCAGTTCCTGACCGACTCCGACGGCGTGCAGGCGCGCTTCGCGATGAAGGCATGCCCGGCCACGAGGGTGCTGCGCGAGATGCACCACGCGGGCATCTGGATTGACGCCGTCTCCGGCAACGAAGTCCTCCGCGCGCTCCACGCCGGCCACCCCGGCGGACACCTGCCGCCGGTCATCGCGCTGACCGCCGATGTCTTTCGCGACAACGCGCTCGACGTGATCCTCGAACACGGCGTGCTCCCGAACATCGGCTCGCCCGGCCAGATCGCCGACCTCACGCGCGCGGGTTACGCCGGCTCCATTTCGCTCCGCGTGAACCCCGGCTTCGGCCACGGTCACGTGAACTCCTGCGACACCGGCGGCCCCAGCTCGAAGCACGGCATCTGGTTCGCCGACCTGCTCGCCGTGAAAGACGCCGCCGCCCGCGCCGGCTTCCCCGTCGCCATGCTCCACGCGCACATCGGCAGCGGCCCGCAATTTCAGGAACTGCACGACAACCTCACCCGCCTCGCCTCGGACTTCGTCGCGCTGCTCCCGCACTTCCCCGACCTCGCCGCCGTGAGCCTCGGCGGCGGCATCCCGCACAACTACCGCGACCACGGCGCGCAGATTCCCATCGAGCCGCTGCACGAACTCCTCGACACCTGCCGCCGCCGCCTTTGCGCCGCCGCGCGCCGCGAACTCCGCGTCGAGATCGAGCCCGGCCGCTACTACGTCGCCCCCAGTTGCACGCTCGTCGCGCGCGTCACCGACGTGAAACAAACGCGCACCAACGAAAAAGGCAGCGGCGCGACCTTCGCCATGGTCGATGCCGGCTTCGTCGATCTCGTCCGCCCGGCGATGTATGGCAGCTACCACGCCATCGACATCGTGGGCCGCGACGACGACGACCCCAACGTGGCGCGCGAACCCATCGTCATCGCCGGCCCGCTCTGCGAAAGCGGCGACATTTTCACCCGCGACGACCGCGAACTCCTCGCCCCGCGCCAGCTCCCCCGGCCCGCCGCCGGCGACCTCATCACCCTGCGCGACGCCGGCGCCTACGGCTACGCCATGTCCAGCAACTACAACTCCATCGGCCGCGCCCCGCAGCTCTGGCTGGAGGAAAACGGCACCGTCGAAATGATCTCCCGCCGCGAGATGCTCGACGATTTGCTCAAAGCCGAAGGCACCTGGCCGGTGTAGTCCGGCCGCGCACTCGACCCGGCCAGACGCGGCGATTGCGGCGTATCTGCGGACGGTGAAGGTAGGCCGGGGCATCGAAAAAGCCGGACGGCAAGAACCTCCCAAACACGTGTCATCCTGAGCGGAGCAGAGCGGAAAGGCAGGCGTAGCGCAGTCGAAGGACCCCGTGGAGTCACCAGCGACATCGCCCGTCTTTCCGCGGGATCCTTCGACTCCGTTCCGTCCCGCATTCGCCCGCACGGAACTCCGCTCAGGATGACCGCGATTTTGGAGGAGGCGTCTCGCAGACTCGGCTCTTCACTGTGTTTTTCCACCTGACCCGCCGCCACCTAACGCCAGCGTTGCGCGTTTTCCGTGCGACTCCTAAATTTCCCCGCCTTCACCCATCCTATGACTCGCGTAAAACACATCGCCTTCTTCAAATTCAAACCCACCTGCACCGCCGACGACATCGCCGGAGTCTGGCGGATCATCGAGGATTTGCCGCGGCAGATTCCCGGCATCCTCAATCTGACGTGGGGACCGAACACGAGCACCGAGGGGCTGTCGAACGGCTTCACGCACAGCTTCGTGATGACCTTTGAAAACGCGGCGGCGCGCGATGCGTATCTGCCGCATCCCATCCACGCGGCGGCGGCGGAAAAGGTCATTCCACATCTCGATGCAGTGATCGTCTGCGACCACGATTTCGAGGACGGGCAGTAACAGCGGAGCGGCTCTTTTACCCCTCCCCTCCTGCGGTGTCCTTCCACCACTTCATCACCGACGCCGACGGCTGGCGCACGCTTGCGGACGACACGCTTTTTGCCAATCCCTACATCGAGGTGCATCGCCCGACCGTGACCTCGCCGAGCCGCGCGGAGCCGTTTACGTGGACGGTCACGCATCGCAAGGGCGCGGTGGTCGTCGCGCCGCTGACGACGGACGGAAAGCTCGTGCTGGTGCGGCAGGAGCGCGTGCCCATCCGCGCGACGATCTGGGAATTTCCCGCCGGGCAGATCGACGACAACGAAGCGCCGGATGCGATCCGCGCGACCGGCCTGCGCGAGCTGCGCGAGGAGAGCGGCTACGAACTCGCGCCGGACGGCGAACTGGTGGGGCTTGGCCATTTTTTCCCGAGCGCCGGCTTCACCGACGAGCACAGCCATCTGCTGCTCGCGCGCGGCGTGTTGCCCAGCCCGCACGGCCACGCGCACGACGGCGCGGAGGCGATCACGGAGTGCCGCGCCTTCACCCGCGAGGAGTTCCGCGCGATGATCGCCAGCGGCGAAATCCGCGACGCCAACACGCTCGCCGCGTTCGCGCGGCTGGTGGCGATGGACCTGTGGTGAGCGCCGCCCGCGCATTTCCCCCTCGAACCACGGCCAACCCCAGCTACCCTCCCGCCATGCTTTTTCGCCGCTCCGTGCTCGCCGCCAGCCTTGCGCTGCTGGCTCCGCTTTTCGCCGCGCGCGGCGATGAAGCCAACACGCTGACCGCCGTGGAATCGGCCGCAGGATGGAAGCTGCTCTTTGACGGCAAGACGCTCGCGGGCTGGCAGCCGATCGGGAAAACCGGCGTGCCGGCAAAGGGCTGGATCGTGCAAGACGGCGCGCTCTTTCACGCGAAAGCCGCGGGCGGCGGGGACATCGTGACCGTGGAGCACTACGGCGATTTCGAGCTGACGTGGGAGTGGAAGATCGGCGCGGCGGGCAACAGCGGCGTGAAATACAATCTGCCCGACCCGGCGGATAACATCGGCTTTGAATACCAGCTCATCGACGACGAGAAACATCCCGACGGCGTGCGCGGCGGACGCAGCCACCAGACGGCGGCGCTTTACGATCTCATCGAGCCCGCGGCGGAGCGCAAAGTGAAGCCGGTCGGCGAGTGGAACCAGAGCCGCCTCGTGGTGCAGGGCGCGCATGTCGAGCAGTGGCTGAATGGCGTGAAGATCGTGGAGTTCGAGATGGGCAGCGACGACCTCAAGGCGCGCATCGCGAAGAGCAAATACAAGAACGCCGCCCATTTCGGCGTGAAGACGAAGTCGCCGATCCTGCTGCAGGATCACGGCGACGAAATCGCCTTCCGCAATCTCAAGCTCCGCGCACCCGCGGCGAAGTAGCGCGCGATGGACGAGGAGCGGCTGCGCGATTTCATGGCCGCCGATCTCGCGGACATCGCGACGGTGCGGATGCCGTTCGGCAAATTCGGCCCCGCGCATTTTCCGCCGCGCGGCGTGCCGCTCTACGATCTGCCGGTCGAATATCTCGCGTGGTTTGCGCGCAAGAGCTGCTTTCCCCAAGGCCGGCTCGGCGAGCTGCTGCGGATGGTCCACCAAATGAAAGTCGATGGGCTCGACGAAATTTTCGACCAGCTCCGCCGCCGCGCCGGCGGGCGGACGGTGCTGCGCCCGCCGAAACGGCAGGGCAACATCCACTTCGAGTAGAGCGTGACTTCGTCGGGACTTATGGAAAGAGGCGGCAGCTTTTGTAGTGCGCCAGTGCTCTGGCGCTTTTGAGCGGCGCGGCGGAGGGGAAGAAGCGATTTTTGAAAAGAAGATCCAACCGCAGGCGACCGTCTCTCGAAAGCGCCAGAGGACTGGCGCACTACAAAACCTCGCGGCGCTCGCGGGCTGCTTCGACTATGCGGCGTCTGGCGGAGGCGCGTGCGGTTTCAGCGCGATGAAAAGGTTGGCCGCCGTGATGAGCGAGCCGCCGATGAGCAGATGCGTGGTCGCGGTTTCGTTGGGGTAAACGATGCCGTGAAAGCGGGCGAGAATCGCCGGGAGAAAGAGCGCGAAGAGCGTGGCGAAGAGCGGCTCGGTGCAATAGACGATCCCGGCGGTGGTGGCGTCCACGTGGGGCTGCCAGCGGTTCATCATCAGGAAGGCGAAGAGCGAGCAGACGAGCGTGAGCGCGGCGAGGAGGAGGATCATCGGAGTGGTGCTGAAGAGGACGAGCGTATCGCTGGCGCGGTGCGCGTGGGTGATGGCGATCGGCGCGAGGATCGCCGCGATGGTCAGGAACATGACGAGCGTCACGCGGCCCGTGTGGTTCCCGCGGAAGACGGAGCGCTCGAGCCAGAGAATCTGCGCGGTGAAAAACGCGGTGCCGATCAGCGTCTCCAACTCGCCGCGCCCCAGCCTCAGCGTGTGCCAGTCGAACTGCGCCAGCACCGCCACGCCGGCGACGACGAGCGCGACGCAAAACATCACAAACACCGAGGGCAGCCGCCGCGTGCGCACGGCGATGAAGAGCGGCACAAGCACGGACGCGAACTGGGTGAGAAACGCGGAAGTGCTGGCTTCGGTGAAGGCGAGGCCATCGGCCTGAAAGAGCATCCCGAATCCGCCGCAGAAACCGAGGCCGATGCCCTGCCGGCACTCGCTCGCCCGTATCTGCGCGAAGGCGCGCGGGTGCGCGAGCCAGAGCAGCAGCGCGCCAAGGCCGAAACGAGTGCCGATCATCAGCGAGGAGAAGAACCACGGATCGCGCCCCGGCAGCGCGGCGTTTGCGCCGAGCAGCAGGGCCTTGCCGCCGGGAAAGCTCAGCCCCCACGCGGCGGTGGTGAGCACGAGCATGAGGATGGCGAAGCGGCGCGTGGGTGGCATGGGTGGGTGGTGCGGAGCGTCCCGCCGTCATCCTGAGCGGAGCGGAGTCGAAGGACTTCTAACTATTCGCGGGCGGAGGCGGTGGGAGAATGACGAAAGTTTGACGTTCGTGGCGGTTTTCGCACTGCCACCGTTTGGGAAATAGTTAGAGGTCCTTCGACTGCGTTCCGTCCCGCCTTCGCCCGCACGGAACTCCGCTCAGGATGACGGGAAATTGGGACGACGCTCACGCGGGATGGCCGCGCTCAGCTTTCACCCAGCGCCTGCCGCATGCGCGTGAGTTGCGTGAGTTTTTCCGCCCACGCGGCTTCGCGCTGCTGGTGGTCGGCGAGGACGGCGGGCGGGACTTTGCCGGCGAAGTTGGGGTTCGCGAGTTTGGCGCGCACCTTGGCGAGTTCGTCTTCGACTTTGGCGATTTCCTTCGTGAGGCGGTCGCACTCTGCGGCCACGTCAATGAGCCCTTCCAGCGGGAGGAAGAGCGTGCCGAGCGGCGTGAGCGTGCTGGGTGTGCCGCGCGGGGCGTCGTAGTTTTCCACGACTTCGAAGGGCTCCGCATTGAGCAGGATGCGGAGGACTTCCATGTCGTGCGGCAGGAGCGGCGTGGCGCTTTGCAGGATGAAGCGGACGCGCTTGTTGCTGGCGATATTGGCGTCGCGACGCAGGGCGCGACCGCGGTTTACGACTTCGTATTTTTCGTTGGCGGCTTCCTCGGCGCTCGGGTCGAGGTCGTAGTAGTGGTAGAAATCGTTGTCGAGCGGCGCGGGCCAGCGGGCGAACATGATGGTGCGTCCGCCTTGGTCGGCGGGGAGGTCGTCGTGGAAACCGAGGGCGTGCCAGAGTTCCTCGGTGATGAAGGGGAGGAACGGGTGCATGAGCCGCAGGGTGTGTGCGAGGATAAAATCCATGACGGCCAGCGTGTTCGCTTTGCGCTGCTCAAAGTCGCCGATCACTGGCTCGGTAGTGGCTTCACCGAGGGCTATCGCGTTGGTGTAGAGCGAGGCTTTGCTCGCCTCCACATACCAGTCGCAATACTCGCTCCAGAAAAAGCGGTAGAGCGTGGCCGCGGCGTCGCTGAAGCGGTATTCGTCGAGCGCGGTGGAGACTTCGCGGATCGCGGCGTTCAGGCGGAGCAGGATCCATTTGTCGTCGCTCGTGAGGAGCACGGGGTTGATTTCGCCTTCGATGGGAAAGGATGAAGGATGAGGGATGAAGGATGAAGTGTCGGATGCGGCGTTTTCATCCTTCATCCTTCCGCCTTCATCCTTTCTGCCGGCCATCTGCCGGAAGCGGGCGGCGTTCCAGAGCTTCGTGCAGAAGTTGCGGCCGAGCTCCACGTTCTTGTCGTCGAAAAGGATGTCGGCTCCGAGCGGCGCGCTGCGCATGACGCCGAAGCGGAGCGCGTCCGCGCCATACGTGGCGATGAGGTCGAGCGGGTCGGGCGAGTTGCCGAGCGACTTCGACATTTTGCGCCCCTGTTTGTCGCGGATGATGCCAGTGAAATAGACGTTCCGAAACGGCATCCCGCCCATCCACTCGAAGCCCGCCATGATCATCCGCGCGACCCAGAAGAAGATGATGTCCGGCCCGGTGACGAGGTCGGTGGTCGGGTAGAATTTGGCGAGCGTGCCGGTCTTCTCCGGCCAGCCCATCGTGGCGAAAGGCCAGAGCCAGGAGCTGAACCAGGTGTCGAGGACGTCGGGGTCTTGGGTCCAGTTTTCCGGGTCGGCGGGAGGTTCGATGTCGCAGTGGATTTCGGTGTCGGAGAAGGATGAAGGATGAAGGGTGAGGGATGAACCGGAAGGCGCGCTGGTCGCTTCATCATTCATCCTTCCGCCTTCATCCTTTCGCCGAGTCCACACCGGCACGCGATGCCCCCACCAAAGCTGGCGGCTGATGCACCAGTCCTGCAGGCCGCCGAGCCAGTGGTCATACACTTTGGCCCAGCGCGGCGGATGGAATTTCATCGGGCCGAAAAAAGACTCATTGACGCCCGCGAGCAGTTCCCGGACGGTAATTGCCGTAGCGCCCGGTGCAGGCTGTCTGCCCAACTTCTCTTCACGGAGATGCGGCAATAGAGATTTACCGCCGGACGCTACATTTTTTGTTTTGTGGTCGTAGAGGATGGTGCCGTCGATGAGTTCTTTGCCGACGATGTGGACGCGGTAAAGTTCGCCGTCGATGAACGCGGCGGCGAGAAAGCGATGCACTTTGCGAAAATCCGGATGCGGCGGCTCGTGCGGCTCGGTGCCGAGAAAGAGCGCGGTGCGGATGAGTTCGGGCAAAATGGCGACGGCTTTGATGCTGGCCTCTCCGCGGTTGCTGAAAGCATGAGAGAGGCTTTTGCGACGGACGCGCAGGGCGATGCCGGAGTCTTCGTTTTTGAAAGTGTGGCCAAGCATCCCGTGGGTGCGGGCGTAGGCGAGCGCGGCGGCGCGCAGGGTGTCGATGGTCGGCGCGGTGATCTCGTCGCGGGCGATGACGACGCGGAGGCTTTTGTCCAGCAAGTCGCTGCGCTCCACGCAATGCCGCGCCTCCGGCACGCTGGGATATTTTAGAAACCACTGCTCGCTGAGGCGGGGCTCGATGGGCACGTCGGCGCGCTCGGAGTAGCCGACGTTGTTTTGATACGGCTCTTCCTTCACGAGCACGCCGAGTTCGCGGA